>PNJM01000165.1 GCA_013821865.1 Rhodocyclaceae bacterium | reverse complement strand
CGGTCACCGTGTCGCCGGCCGCGACGAGCGCGGCCGGCGCGGCGCGGCCGGTGACGATCACGTGCTGCATGCGCGGCCGGGCTTTGATGGCGGGCAGCACCTCGTCGGCGGCAAGCCAGCCGTACTTGAAGGCGTAAGTCATTTCATCGAGCACGACAAGGCCGAACGCCGGGTCGGCGAGGTAGCGGCAGGCGGTTTCCCAGGCGGTCTTTGCGGCGGATTCGTCGCGGGCGCCATCCTGCGTTTCCCAGGTGAAGCCCTCGCCCATGACATGCCAGGCGACTTCCGGGCAGCGCCGGAAGAAGGCTTCCTCGCCGGTGTCGGAGCGGTTCTTGACGAACTGGATCACGGCCACCTTCATGCCGTGGCCGAGGGCGCGGGCGACGACGCCGAAGGCGGCGGAGGACTTGCCCTTGCCGTTGCCGGTGTTGACGACGAGGACGCCGCGCTCTTCCTGCGCGGCGGCGATCTTCCCGTCGATCACCGACTTCTTGCGCAGCATGCGGCCGGCGTGGCGCTCGTCCCTGCCCTGGTCTTCGGTCATTTCATCTGCTCCGCGAGGTCCTCGAGGCCGTCGAGCAGGCGCGGCCCGGGATGGAAGAAGTTCTCGCCCTTGAGGGTGACGATGCGCACCGGCAGCGTGCCGATCTCGGCATTGCAATATGCCGCCGTTTCGCGGCTGAGGGAAAAGACGATGGCGGGCTTGAGGCGTTCAACCAGCCTGGCGATGTTTGGAATCTCTTCGCCGTCGCGCAGGTGGCGAATCTTCGGCGCGGTTTCGACGACATCGAAGCCGGCGAGGGCGAAGGCGTCGCCGACGTAGTGCCGGCGCCCGAAGGAATAGGGCGATCCGCTGCAGGCCGAGAGTATCAGCGCCCTTTGGCCGAGACCCCGTACCGATTCGGCCCGCGCCCGGCGGGCGCGCCGGAAGGATTCGATCCGCTCCGCGCCTCCCGGCGCGCGGCTGGCTTCGGCCAACTGGCGCAGCACGGCGTCGCTGCCGGCGACCGAGTCAAAGCCGTCCAGGCGCAGCATGCGCGCCCCCGGCGGAGTGACCAGTTCCATTGTGTCCGCATCGGACCAGTTGGACGTGACGATGAGGTCGGGCCGCAGTTTTTCGATGGCGGCGCCGTCCGGGTCGATAACGCCGCCGGTGCGCGGCAGCGCCCGCCGGTCATAGCGCGAGACGCCGACGATGCAGTCGCCGCGCCCCAGCCATTCGAGGGCGATGGTCAGGTAGGGCGACTGGCTGACGATGCGCGGGCAGCCTGCCGAGGCGTTCAGCGAAGCCAGGGCAAGCAGGCTGGCGAGCACTAGGCGCGGAATGACGTTTCGCATGGGTGCGGGCTTTCGTTCGGGGTGGGCGCTAGCGCGGAATGAAGCTGACGAGGCCGTCGCTCTCGACGAGCTGCAGCGGGTGCTGGTAGAGCGCGGAGAGGCGCTCGGCGGTGAGCATTTCCCTCACTGGGCCGACTTCCGTGCGTCCGTCGCCGTGGATGAGCAGGGCGCGGTCGCAGAAGCGCCGGGCGAGGCCGGGCTCGTGCAACACCAGCGCCATGCCGGCGCCGCAGTCGCGGGCCGCGCCGGCAAGGAGTTCGAGCATGGCGATCTGGTGGTTCAGGTCGAGATGGGCGATCGGTTCGTCGAGCAGGAACAGGCGGGGCGCCTGCGTGAGCAGCGTAGCCAGGCCCAAGCGCTGGCGCTCGCCGCCGGAGAGCGTATGCACGTCGCGCTGCTCGAAATCGGCGAGGCCGACGGCGGCCAGCGCCTGGCGCGCGATGTCCGCGTCCTTGTCGGACTCCCAGTCCCAGCGGGCGAGGTGCGGGTGGCGGCCGACCAGTGCGGTTTCCAGCACCGTCGAGGCGAAGGCGTCGCTGCGGGCCTGCGGCAGCCAGCCGCGGATGCATGCGCTGGCGCGCGGGCCCAGCGCGTCGTAGGTGGCGCCTTCGATGCGCACTTCGCCGGCCTGGGGCATGCGCAGGCCGGCGAGGACCGAGAGCAGCGTCGACTTGCCGGCGCCGTTGCGGCCGAGGATGGCCAGCCGCTCGCCCGCCTGCAGCGTGAGATCGAAGTCGCGGCAGACGGGGTTGCCGCCGATGCTGACACTCAGCTTTCTGGCCTGAAGCAGGGGTGCGGTGCTCGTCATCGCCATTCCTCAGCGCCTTACCTGCGGGTCGCGGGTGAGCAGGAAAAGGAAAACCGGCACGCCGATCAGCGCCGTCAGCACGCCGACCGGCAACTGCTGCGGAGCGACGACGCTGCGCGCCAGCGTGTCGGCGATCACCAGCAGGCTGCCGCCGGCGAGCACCGAGGCGGGCAGCAGCAGGCGCTGGTCGTTGCCGGTGGCCAGCCGCACCAGGTGCGGCACGATGAGGCCGATGAAGCCGATCGATCCGGCGTGCGTGACGGCGGCGGCGGTGGCGATCGAGGCGACGATGTAGACGCCGCGGCGCAGGCGGCCGACGGCGACGCCGAGGGTCTGCGCCGTGTCGGCGCCGCGCGCCAGCAGGTTGAGTTCGCGCGCATAGGGCAGCGAGATCAGCAGCACGGCGGCGAGCACGCCGAGCGCGAGCTTCGGGTCATCGGCCTGCGACAGGTCGCCCATCAGCCAGAAGAGCATGCCGCGCAGCTTGTGCTCGGGCGCGATGGAGAGCAGCAGCGCCACCGCCGCGCCGCAGCCGGCGGCGACGATGACACCGGTGAGCAGCAGGCGCGTCTGCGTCCAGCTGCCGTCGCCGTGGGCGAGGCCGAAGACGACGAGCATGGCGGCGAGCGCCCCGGCGAAGGCGAAGCCGTTGATGCCCGCGGCGCCGAGGCCGAAAAGGATGGCGAGCATGGCGCCGACCCCGGCGCCGCCCGAGATGCCCAGCACGTAGGGGTCGGCCAGCGGATTTCTGAGCAATACCTGCAGCAGCGCGCCGGCCAGCGCCAGCAGCCCGCCGCAGGCGAAACCGGCCAGGGCGCGCGGCAGGCGCAGGCTGCGCACGACGTCGCCGGCCATGCCGCCGCCATCGTTGAAGAGCGTTAAGAACACTTCGGCCGGGCCGACCGGGATGCTGCCCACCATCAGCGCCAGCGCCAGGCTCAGCAGCGCCAGTCCGGCAAGGGCGGCGATAATGAGCAGGGCGCGGCGGCGGGTGGGCATGGGACTATGTTACTTCGGTGTGTAGCGTACGCCGACGAACAGGCTGCCGCCCGGGGTGGCGTAGTCGCGGGCAAGCTCGTAGCCCTTGTCGAAGATGTTGTTGCCGCGGGCGAAGAGCACCCAGTCACGATCGAGGCGGTAGTCGGCGAAGAGATTGACGAGGCCGTAGCCGCCGAGCCGCTGCGTATTGGCCGCGTTCTCGTAGCGCTCTCCGACGAGCTGCCATTCGCCGCCCACGTTCCAGTTGCCGAGCATGCGGCTGACGCGGGTCTTCAACTGCTCGTCGGCACGGCGGACGAGACGCTTGCCGGTGATGTCGTCGCGCGGCCGTTGAAGGTCGGCAGAGATGCCGAAAATCCATCCCGAGAAGCTGCCGTCGTAGCCGAGCGAGGTGCCGCTGAGGGTGGCTTTGCTGACGTTGGCCGGAGGCCAGCCGGCGATAAGGTCGGTAACCCTGTTGTTGAAATAAATCGCGGAAAAGCGATGGTCGCCGCGTTCCCAGATGATGCCTCCCTCGCGATTCCTGGCGAGTTCCGGCCTGAGGTTGGGATTGCCACCGCCAAAGCCGGTGTCGGGAAAGTAAAGGTCGTTGAATGAGGGGGCGCGGAAGGCGGTGCCGTAGGAGACGTGGGCGCGCCACTCCGGAGTGAATTGATAACCGTAGCCGGCAAATCCCGTGGTTTTGCCGCCGAACTGGGAGTTGTCGTCACGACGCAGGTTGAACTGCAGGCGATGGCCGTCAAAGCTCCCGTTCCAGCCGGCCAGCAGGGAACGTATGCTGCGTTCAGTCACCGGGAATGCCGTCGTGCTCGAGAGCTGCTGCCTCAGATACTCGGCGGCGAGCAAAGCCTTCCCGACCGGGAGCTTGATGTCGTTCTGCCAGGTGGCTTGATCCTGGCCGGTATGAAAGACGCTGGAGGCCACCCCGTCAGTGCGGTCGGTCGAGTCATCCGTGCTCCGGCCAAGACGCAGTGTGCTGGTCCACGCCTTGCTCAGCCGGTTGCGCGAGTAGGCCGAAAAAGCACTCACGTCCTGTTCGTTGGAAAAGTCGCCGGCCTTCGGCGTCGAGTCGTATTTGTTGGTGCCGCTGCTGTGCAGCAGGTTCAGCCCGACCTCGTGCCCTTGTGCCGGACGGAAGGCGATACTGCCGCTGAAGCTGGTGTTCCGGTAACCGTCACGGTCAATATTGTAGGAACTGTTGACCGGGTTGCGAATCGCGCTGAAACCGCCGGTTTCGTAATAGCCGGCCTGCAGGCTGTAGGAGACTGTATCCGTGCCGCCGGAGACACCCGCGCCGGTGTCGGTCGTATTGTAGGTGCCGTAGCCTGCGCTGGCATTGAAGCGGGGTGCGCCTTCGCCGCGTCGCGTAAAAACCTGGATCACGCCGCCGACGGCGTCGGCGCCATACAGCGAGGAAGCCGGGCCGCGCAGGATTTCGATGCGGTCGATCTGCGACAACGGTATGCGGGAAAATGCAGCGCTCCCGCTGCTGGCGGAGCCGACGCGTTGTCCGTCGATCAGCACGAGCGTGTGATTGGCATTGGCGCCCCGGATGAAGATGCTGCTGTTGGTGCCCGGGCCGCCGTTGGCCGCGTACTCGATGCCGGGCCGTGTGGCGAGCAGTTGCTCGACGGAGGCTTGTCCGGCCTGCTCGATTTCTTCCCGGGCGATAACCGAAACGTCGCCCAGCAGTTCATTGACTCGTTGTTGCTGCCGCGTGGCCGTAACGACGACGGTCGCTTCGTCAGCGGCCTGAACTGTTACGGGCCAGGCAATGGAAACGGCAAGGGCAAGCGCGGCGCGCCGCAGAGATGGATGCATGAATTACTCCCTGAGTGTTCCGGCCTGCGTCCCCGCGGCCGGACAGTTGCGGAAAAAACGGAACGCTTCAGGGAGGCTGGATCGGTGCGGGCGCAAACCCGGTGCCGGTCGCCGCACCCCCGCGGCGCTGCCGTACTGGTTTGTTCCGGGCCGGTATCCGGGCTCGCGAGTCTTGGTACGTCGCCTTCCCATGATTTCTCACAGTGGCGTTGTGACGTACCCGCACTCGCTTACCGTTGCGGGGGCAGCTGAGGCATTGCCGGATTGCTCGGCGCACCTCATTCCCGTTTAACCCTCCGGCGGGAAGCCGGCGGGGCACCTGGAACATGCGTGCCGCACGGCCTTCCGGCCGCGCAGCGCTGTGGATTATACCGCGGCGCCGGCAGGCCGATGCGGGCCGCGGCGCCATGGCATCGGAATGGCGATTACAAACAACATTCAGAAATGGGCGTTATTGCTTGACCTCAAAAGTCTTTTCCGATAATTTGTCGCGATGGACAGCGAACTTTTCGCCCTCGAAGAACGCATCGAGCAGTTCATCACCCTGTGTCAAAGCCTGCGCGCCGAGAATCAGGAACTGCGCACGCGGGTGGCCGGCCTGGAGGTGGAGCGCAACCGCCTCAACGAAAAGATCGACGCCGCCTGCGGCCGCCTCGAAGGCCTCATGGAGCAGCTGCCCGAGCAATGAGCCCGAAGGAAAAAACCGGCAACACCCTCGACGTCGTCCTCATGGGACGCGAGTACCGTGTCGCCTGCGCGCCGGAAGAGCGAGAGGCGCTGCAAAGCGCGGTCGCCTATGTCGACGAGAAGATGCGCGAGCTGGCCGAAAAAACCAAGTCCACCGGCGACCGCCTGGCCGTCATGACGGCCCTCAACATCGCCCACGAACTGCTCTCCATCAAGCTGCCCGGCGGATTTGATCTGCAGGAATTTCGGCGTAGAATCGGCGCCATGCAGGCGCGGCTCGACGACGCGATGGCTAGCCAGGAGCAGTTGTTCTAGCGGCCGCCGCGGCGGCCGCTGCGGCGCCGAGAATTCCCCTGCGGTGTTCGTCAAGGCCATACATTCCTTGAACCAACATTGTTGGCATTGGTTGCGGACCACAGCGTCACTTTTGTGAGCGTCCCTCGTCGGACGAACCTGCGGTGACCGGAAAGCGACCACTCTGAACCTACTGGTTCAGGATGCCGGCCTGACGGCACAGGCGGGGGACC
>PNJM01000164.1 GCA_013821865.1 Rhodocyclaceae bacterium | reverse complement strand
GCCTGGCCGGGCCTGTACCTGCACAAACAGGCACCTCCACCCCGGTGGGCAAGCCAGCCGTGGCGCTGCCTTCACCGTCGGATTTCGGCGTGCGCATGGAAGCCGGCGACCTCGATCGGGCGCGCACGTGGCTGGATGCCGGCCTCGACCCGGATTTCATGGCGGACCGCATCGGCACCGGCCTGATGATCGCCGCCTGGCACGGCAACATTCCCCTCATGGAACTCTTCGTGTCGCGCGGCGCGGACGTGCACAAGGCCAATGCCCTGGGCGAGCAGGCTCTCATGCACGCCGCCTGGCGCGGGCATGCCGGCGCGGTGAAATGGCTGCTGGCGCACGGCGCGCAGGCGAATCGCGGGCCGATGCAGTGGTCGGCCCTGCATTACGCCGCCTTCTCCGGCCACAAGGAAGTGGCGCAGCTTCTCATCGAGCACGGCGCCGACATCAACGCGCGCAGCCCCAACGGCTCCAGCGTGCTGATGATGGCCGTCTATGAAGGCCGCGAGGAGCTGGCAAAGGCGCTGATCGGGATGGGCGCCGACCGCAGCATCAGAAACGACTGGGGCGACGGCGCCCTCGAATGGGCGATGAAGTTCAGGCACCTCAACATCGCCAGACTGGTCGGCAGCGCCGACGAATTCACGGCGGCGGCGAGCAAGCCGAAGGAGCACTGGGGCGGGGCGAAGAAATCGCTGCTCGCCTCGGAGGAACTGGAGCGCCTGCTGCGCGTGCGGCAGGTGCTCGAGGCGAAGAACATGTCGCTGGAGAGGATCGACCGCCAGATCGCGACGGAGCGCGCCCGGCTCGCCCGGGAGCTGATCGCGCGCGAGGCGATTCCGCCGCGCTCGGTGACGCTGGAAATCAGCGCCAAGCGAGGAAAGCCGACGGACCAGAAGGCGCGGCTGATTCCGCAGCGCCCCACTCCGCAACGCTAGACGCCATGGCCCGGCAGAACGAGTTTTTCAGCCACGTGCTGGAACTGCTGGCGCCCCTGGGACCGGCGCCGGGGCGACCCTGCATCAGCGCCGCTTGCCGCCGAGGATGGAGCCGAGCACGCCGCGCAGCACCTGGCGGCCGAGCTCCGAGCCGATGGCGCGGGCGGCGCTCTTCACCGCCGCCTCGGCCACCGACTGGCGGCCGCCGCGCGACGCACCGCCGCCGAAGAGATCGCCCAGCCCGCCGAGAATGCCGCCGCCCTGCTGCCGCGACTGCTCCTGGGCGGACGGTGGCGCCGCTTCCGCAGCCTGCGCGGCGCGCGACTTGAGCTTCTCGTAGGCGGATTCGCGATCCACCGCCTTCTCGTAATGGCCGTACAGCAGCGAGCCCCTGATCGCCGCGTTCCTTTCTGCGGCCTGCAGCGGCCCTATCCGTGAGGTCGGCGGCAGGATGAAGGCGCGCTCGACCACGCCGGGCCGGCCCTTTTCGTCGAGGAAGGACACCAGCGCCTCGCCCACGCCCAGTTCGGTGATGGCGGTTTCGGTGTCCAGCTTCGGATTCTGCCGCAGCGTCTGCGCGGCCGTTTTCACCGCCTTCTGGTCGCGCGGCGTGAAGGCGCGCAGGGCGTGCTGCACCCGGTTGCCCAGCTGGCCCAGCACGGTGTCCGGCACATCGAGCGGATTCTGCGTGATGAAGTAGACGCCGACGCCCTTGGAGCGGATCAGCCGCACCACCTGCTCGATCTTTTCCAGCAGCGCCGGCGGCGCCTCGCTGAAGAGCAGGTGCGCCTCGTCGAAGAAGAACACCAGCTTCGGCTTGTCCAGGTCGCCCGCCTCGGGCAGCTGCTCGAACAGTTCGGCCAGCAACCAGAGCAGGAAGGTCGAATACAGCCGCGGCGCGTTGAGCAGCCGGTCGGCGGCGAGAATATTGACGACCCCGCGACCCTTGGCGTCCGTCTGCATCAGGTCGGCGATGTCGAGCATCGGCTCGCCGAAGAACCGGTCTCCGCCCTGCTCTTCCAGGCCGAGCAGCGAACGCTGGATGGCGCCGATGGAAGCGGCCGAGACGTTGCCGTATTCGGTGGTGAACTGCTTCGCATTGTCGCCCACGTGCTGCACCATGGCGCGCAGGTCCTTGAGGTCGAGCAGCAGCAGGCCGGCGTCGTCGGCAATCCTGAAGACGAGCTGCAGCACGCCGGCCTGCGTGTCGTTGAGATTGAGCAGGCGCCCGAGCAGCAGCGGGCCCATGTCGGAGACGGTGGCGCGCACCGGATGCCCGGCCTCGCCGAAGACGTCCCAGAACACGGCCGGGAAGGCGGCCGGCACGGGCTCGGCGATGCCGTGTGATTCGAGGCGGACCTTGAGCTTGGGCGTGACGCTGCCGGCGGCGGCCAGGCCGGACAGATCGCCTTTCACGTCGGCCATGAACACCGGAACCCCGATGGACGAAAAGCGTTCGGCCAGCACTTGCAGGGTGACAGTCTTGCCGGTGCCGGTGGCGCCGGTGATGAGGCCGTGGCGGTTGGCGAGCGCCGGCAGCAGCGCGAGTTCGAGGTCGCCGGACTTGGCGATGACAAGCGGCTGGATCATCATCTCAGCGCCCGCCCGGCCGCCCGAAGGGCGCTGAGCGCCCCCTCGGGGGGACAGCGAACGAAGTAAGCGTGGGGGTAGTTCATCGTTGCCCCTTCGGGAGTGTAAAATCGCATTTTATCAGCAGCGTTCCATCCGAGAGGTTTACATGGCCGGACACTCCAAATGGGCCAACATCAAGCACAAGAAAGCCGCGACCGACGCCAAGCGCGGCAAGGTCTTCACCCGCCTGATCAAGGAGATCACCGTCGCCGCCAAGCTGGGTGGCGGCGACGCCGGCGCCAACCCGCGCCTGCGCCTGGCGATGGACAAGGCCTACGACAACAACATGCCGAAGGACACCGTCGAGCGCGCCATCAAGCGCGGCTGCGGCGAGCTGGACGGCGCCAGCTACGAGGAAATCCGCTACGAGGGCTACGGCATCGGCGGCGCGGCGGTGATGGTGGACTGCCTCACCGACAACAAGACGCGCACCGTGGCCGAGGTGCGCCACGCCTTCGCCAAGAACGGCGGCAACCTGGGCTCGGAGGGCTCGGTGGCGTTCCAGTTCAAGCATTGCGGCCAGTTCGTCTTCGCCCCCGGCACGGACGAGGACAAGCTGATGGAGGCGGCGCTGGAAGCCGGCGCCGAGGACGTGGTGACCAACGAGGACGGCAGCATCGAGGTCCTCAGCGGGCCGCACGATTTTCCGGCGGTGAAGGCCGCGCTGGAACAGGCCGGCTTCAAGCCGGACCTGGCCGAGGTGACCATGAAGCCGCAGGGCGAAACCGTTCTTGCCGGCGACGATGCGGCAAAGATGCAGAAGCTGCTCGACGCGATCGAGGCGCTCGACGACGTGCAGGACGTCTATACGACGGCCGTCATGGGCGAGGAGTAAGGAGTGAAGGGTGAGGAGTCAAATGCCGGCAGCGCGACTCCCATCCGCATTCTCGGCATCGACCCGGGCTTGCGCATCACGGGATTCGGCGTCATCGAAAAGACCGGCAGCCGCCTGGCCTACATCACCAGCGGCTGCGTCAGGACGCCCGGGAACGGCGAACTGCCGGCAAGGCTGAAGGTCATCCTCGACGGCGTGCGCGAGGTGATCGAAACGCACCGGCCCCAGCAGATCGCCGTCGAGAAAGTCTTCGTCAACGTCAACCCCCAGTCCACCCTGCTGCTCGGCCAGGCGCGCGGCGCGGCGATCTGCGCCGCCGTCACCGCCGGGCTGCCCGTCGCCGAATACACCGCGCTGCAGGTCAAGCAATCCGTCGTCGGCAACGGCCACGCCGCCAAGGAACAGGTGCAGCACATGGTGCGGCGCCTGCTCGGCCTGCCGGGCGACCCCAGCCCCGACGCCGCCGACGCCCTCGCCTGCGCCATCTGCCACGCCCACGGCGGGCAGGGACTGGGGGCATTTTCCACGGCGGGACTGCGCGTCCGCAACGGCCGGCTGGTCTGACTTGATTACCCGCTACAATCCGCCCGTTTCCACCGCCCTGGAGCAATGAGATGATCGGTCGCCTCACCGGCACCCTGGTCGAAAAGAACCCGCCGCAAATCACGCTGGACGTTGCCGGCGTCGGCTACGAGATCGACGTGCCGATGAGCACCTTCTACAATCTGCCGGCCACCGGCGAAAAGGTGACGCTGCACACGCATCTCCTGGTGCGCGAGGACGCGCACCTGCTCTTCGGCTTCGCCTCTGACGCCGAGCGCGTCGCCTTTCGCCAGCTGCTCAAAATCTCCGGTATCGGCGCGCGCACCGCGCTGGCCGTGCTTTCCGGCCTGTCGGTCGCCGAGCTGTCGCAGGCCGTGGCGGCCCGGGAAGCGGGCCGGCTCACCCGGATCCCGGGCATAGGCAAGAAAACCGCCGAGCGCCTCCTGCTGGAACTGCGCGACAAGATGGCCGGCGCCGGCGCCGCGGCGCCGGCGGCTGCTCATACTTCGGCCAGCGACATCCTCAATGCGCTGCTGGCGCTGGGCTACAGCGAGCGCGAGGCGCAGGCGGCAATGAAGCAGCTGCCCGCCGATGCCTCCGTGTCCGACGGCATCCGCCAGGCGCTCAAGTCGCTCTCGAAGGCCTGACGCTCCCTGCGGCGGGGGCCCGAGCTCCGAGTCGCCCGTCATCGGTGGGGTACAATGCCCCGTGCGCTGACGCAAGCGTGCTCCGACACATGGACAACAAACGACTCGCCCGAATCGCGCTTATCACGCTGCTGGCGCTCGGCTGCGCCCTGATCCTGCAGCCGTTCGTGGCCGCGATCCTGTTCGCCGCCGTGGTCTGCACCGCCACGTGGCCCGTTCATGCCTGGCTGATGGAGCGGCTCGGCGGCAGGGCCGCGCTCACGGCGACGCTGATGATTCTGCTGCTGATGCTGGTCGTGGTACTGCCGATGGTGTTTCTCACGGCGAGCCTGACCGATGTCGTCCCGCTGCTGCTGGAAAAGCTCCGGCCGGTGATCGAGCAGGCGCAGGTCGCGCCACCGGAATGGCTGCGCAACATTCCCCTGGTCGGCCAGCAGCTCGACGCCTACTGGCATCTCCTCGCCGACAGCCGCGAGGAACTGAACAAGCTGTTGCGCCAGCTCTACGATCCGACCAGAAAGTTCCTGCTCAAGGCCGGCGCGCTGGCGGGTGAGGGACTGCTGCAGCTGGTATTGACCCTGTTCGTCGCCTTTTTCTTCTACCGCGACGGCCCGGCGCTGGTCTCCCGTCTGCGCCTCGGCAGCCGCAAGCTCGGCGGGGAAGTGGGCGACCAGATGCTGGCGCTGACCCGCAACACGATCATGGGCGTGATGATCGGCATCGTCGGCACTGCCGCCGCCCAGTCGCTGGTGGCGCTGATCGGCTTCCTCATCGCCGGCGTGCCCGGGTCCATGCTGCTCGCCGCGGCGACCTTCTTCCTGTCGATGATCCCGATCGGGCCGCCGCTGATCTGGGGCGGCGCGGCCTTCTGGCTGTTCGACCAGGGCGAGACCGGCTGGGCGATCTTCATGGTCATCTGGGGCCTGTTCGCCATCAGCAGCGTCGACAACTTCGTCAAGCCGCTGCTCATCAGCCGCACCGCCAGCCTGCCTATCCTGCTCATCGCGCTGGGCGTCTTCGGCGGCATCATCGCCTTCGGCTTCGTCGGCATCTTCCTCGGCCCCGTCCTGCTCGCGCTCGGCCTCGTGCTCACCGAAAAATGGACTTCGGCGCAGATAGCGCCCGCGCCCCCGCCACAGACATGATCGAAACCGACCGCCTCATATCCGCCGCGCCCGAATCCCCGCAGGAAGCGCAGATCGAGCGCGCGCTGCGACCGCGCAAGCTGGAGGAGTACGTCGGCCAGCAGAAAATCCGCGAGCAACTCTCCATCTTCATCGAGGCGGCGAAAAGGCGCAAGGAGGCGCTCGATCACGTGCTGCTGTTCGGTCCGCCCGGCCTGGGCAAGACCACGCTGGCGCACATCATCACCCATGAAATGGGCGTCAATCTGCGCCACACTTCCGGCCCGGTGCTGGAGCGCGCCGGCGACCTGGCGGCGATCCTGACCAACCTGGAACCGCACGACGTGCTGTTCATCGACGAGATCCACCGCCTCTCGCCGGTGGTCGAGGAAATCCTCTACCCGGCGCTGGAAGACTTCCAGATCGACATCATGATCGGCGAGGGCCCGGCGGCGCGCTCGGTCAAGCTCGACCTGCCGCC
>PNJM01000163.1 GCA_013821865.1 Rhodocyclaceae bacterium | reverse complement strand
GGGGCTAGCTTGCAGCGCGCTGCTCCAGTTCCTCCCAGCGCCCCATGGCCTGTTCGATCTCGCTCTCCAGCACCGCCAGGCGCTCTTTCAGCGCACGGACCTCGTCCGGCATGTCGCGGTAGATCAGCGGATCGCCCAGCCGCGCCGTCATGCCGGCTTGCTCCGCCTCCAGTGCGGCGATGCGGTCGGGCAGCCCCTCCAGCTCGCGCGCCTCCTTGTAGGGCAGCCTGGCGCGGACACGCGGCTCCCGCGAGTCCCGCTTCTCCGACGGCGGCGGCATGGCCTTCGCGGCCTCATCGGCTTTTTGCGCGCGGAGGCGCTGCCAGTCCTCGTAGCCGCCTACGTATTCGCGCCACAAGCCGCCGCCTTCCGCAGCGATGACCTGGGTCACGATGTTGTCGAGGAAGCTGCGGTCGTGGCTGACGAGGAACACCGTGCCGGCGTAATCCTGCAGGAGGGATTCCAGCAATTCCAGCGTCTCGATGTCGAGGTCATTGGTCGGCTCGTCCAGCACGATGACGTTGGCCGGGCGGCTGAAGAGGCGCGCCAGCAGCAGGCGGTTGCGCTCGCCGCCGGAGAGGGACTTTACCGGCGAGCGGGCACGCGCCGCCGGAAACAGGAAATCCTCGAGATAGCTGATGACATGCTTCTTCTCGCCGCCGACCTCGACATGGTCGGCGCCGGGGCTGATCACGTCGGCCAGCGTCGCCTCCTCGTCGAGCGCAGCCCGGAACTGGTCGAAATAGGCGACCGCCAGCTTCGAGCCGGGGCGCACCGTGCCCGCATCCGGCTGCAGTTCGCCCAGGATGAGCTTGATCAGAGTGGTCTTGCCGGCGCCGTTGGGTCCGATGATGCCGATCTTGTCGCCGCGCATGATGCGGCAGGAGAAATCGCGCACGACCACCCTGTCGCCGTAGCGCTTGGAGACGTTCTCGATCTCGGCAACCAGCTTGCCGGACACGTCGCCCCGCTCCAGCGTGAAGCTGACGCCGCCCGTGCGCTCGCGCCGCGCCGCCCGTGCGCGCCGCAACTGCTCCAGCCGCCGCACGCGGCCTTCGTTGCGCGTGCGCCGCGCCTCGATGCCCTGGCGTATCCAGGCTTCTTCCTGCGCCAGCAGCTTGTCGAACTTCCCGCTCTGCTGTACCTCGGCCTCCAGCATGTCCGCCTTGCGCTTCTGGTAGGCGGAGAAGCTGCCGGGAAAGCTCGCCAGGCGGCCGCGGTCGAGTTCCAGAATCCGCGTCGCCACGGCGTCGAGGAAACGCCGGTCGTGGGTGATGACGATGACGGCACCGCCGAAACCGGCGACGAGCCGCTCCAGCCAGAGGATGCCGTCGAGATCGAGATGGTTGGTCGGTTCGTCGAGGAGGAGCAGCTCCGGGTCGCCGGCCAGCGCTTGTCCCAGCGCGACGCGCTTGATGCCGCCGCCGGACAGCTCGCCGATGTGCGCCTCGCCGGGAAGCCCGAGCTGCGACAGCACCTGCTCGACGCGCGTGTTGAGGCGCCAGCCGTTGCCGGCCTCGAGGCGCGTCTGCAGTTCGTGCAGGCGTGCGAGCAGCGCCTCGGAGCCGTCATGGGCCAGGCGCTGCGCCGTGTCGTGATAATCGACGAGAAGCCGGCTCACCTCGCCGAGGCCGGCGGCCACCGCCTCGAACACCGTCTGTTCCGCGGAAAAATCCGGCTCCTGCGGCACGTAGGCAATGCGCAGAGCCGGCTTGCGCCAGATCTCGCCATCATCGAGCTGCGCCAGCCCCGCCAGCACGCGCAGCAGGCTCGACTTGCCGCTGCCGTTGCGCCCGATCAGCGCGACGCGTTCGCCGGCATCGAGCTGGAAGGCAGCGTGATCGAGCAGCGCGACATGGCCGAAGGCGAGGCAGGCGTTGTCCAGGCAAAGCGCCATGGCTCTCGATATCCGATTCATGAGTTCCTCCGTCCAAGAGCAATGTGGCGCGCAGCCCAGAAATGCAGCAGCGCCGCTGCCGCGCATGCCAGGCAGGACGCCAGGAAGAATGCCGCCGGCGCCCCCTGCCACTGCCAGACCGAACCGAACAGCAAACCGGCGGGAATCGCCGCGAGGCCGAGCGTCATGTTGTACCAGCCGAAGGCGGTGCCGCGCTCGCCGGCTGCAGCCAGATCGCCGATCAGGGCGCGCTCGGCGCCTTCCGCCGCGCCGGTGAGCAGGCCATAGACGATCGCGGCGCCCCACAGCATGAGGCCCGATGCGGCGAACGCCAGCAGGGCGAATGCCGCTGCATGCGACAGCCAGCCGAACAGCACCAGGCGTTCATGGCCGAGCCGGTCGGCCCACCAGCCGCCGCGCAGAGAGGAGAGCGCCTTGGCGAAGCTCAGCGCCGACCACATGAGCAGCAGTTCAACCACGCCGACGCCCATTTGGTGCCCGCGCAGGACGATGAAGGTTTCCGAGGCGCGGGCGAAGGTGAACAGTGCGAGCACGGCAAGATAGCGCCGCATCGCCTGCGACAAGCCATCCCATTGCAGCGTGGGCAGCGGCTGGCGTTCATGCACGGCGAGCCGCCGGCCATCCTCGCGCACGCCGAACGCCACGAGCAGCACGCCGAGCGCGCCCGGAACGGCCGAGACCAAGATGATCTGCGCCAGCGTCAGGGGCGTCCATGCCAGCACTGCCGCCGCGGCCAGGCTGCCCCCCATCGCCCCGCCGTTGTCCAGCGCACGGTGGAAGCCATAGGCCAGGCCGCGCACTGCCGGTGGCGTGGCGTCCGACACCAGCGCATCGCGCGGCGCGGCGCGGATGCCCTTGCCGACGCGGTCGATGCTGCGCAACGCGGCAACCTGCGGCCAGTTGCCGGCGAGGCCCATCAGCGGGCGCACGAGGTTCGACAGCAGATAACCGGAAAAGATGAGCCACTTGCGCCGCCCGCCCAGCCAGTCGGAATAGCGGCCGGACCACAACTTGAGGAAGGCCGATACCGCCTCTGCCGCGCCTTCGACCAGGCCGAGCACCAGCGGCCCGGCACCGAGCACGGCGGCAAGCAGGATGGGAATGAGCGGCGTCACCATCTCCGAGGCGAGATCGTTGAAGAAGCTGACTGCGCCGAGGACGACTACAGTCCGGGGGAGCTGCCGGAGATTGGACATTCGATGCGCGCAGCAACAGCGCGGGCGCGGGGATGCAATGGCAGGATTATATCGAAGCGGCTACAATACGCGCGCTTCGCGCTCCCCGTAGTTCAATGGATAGAACAGCCGCCTCCTAAGCGGCAGATTCAGGTTCGACTCCTGACGGGGGGACCAATAATAATAAATAAATACAAAAAGTTATCATAATTCCTCATTTTCGCGCACCTGTGGATAAGTGGCTTATTTTGTGCCATGAGTGTGCCAGAATTGTGCCAACCAAACGGAATATTCCTGCTAGGAATATTTTGATTTGATTAGATTTTTTTGTAAAATAGTCCTTGCGCAAGGGTTACTGAGTGTGCTATGATGTTATTGTCATGGTGAAAGAACGCTCACTGTCGCTTGCACTTTCCCGCCTCGCCGGCGCCTTCTGGCTGCTGGCTGTGGTGGGCTTGGTGCTGGCCACCCCCACCCTGCTGCTTGCGGGGATTGTGGGTGCGTTCGCGCTTGTCGCCATTGTCTTCATGCCCCGTGGCGGCACGTTCACCTTGGAGAGCACTGCTCTTGCCGCAAGGCCAGGCGACCAACTGGTCGCCTCGATCCCCGCCCTTACTTCCAACGCTCTCGCGCGTCCCCTCGCGCCCGGCCACAGGCCGCCGCGCCTCTTCCTCGCCGCTTGAACCGTCCCCGCGCTGTGCGCGGGCCTGATTCACGCGGGCGAGGCCATTGGGCTTTACGCCCTCCTCGTCCGCTCATGCGACGAGGAACACCATGCAGCAAACAGCATTGCAGCAAATCATCGCAGAGGCCGTGGCCGCCGCTCTTCACACTGCAGCGGCGCGCGGCGCTCTGGGCGTCGAATTCACATTGCCGACGCGGGTCGATCTCTACCAGTTGGCAGAGGTCTCAGGTATACCTCACGCCACTCTGAAAACCTGGCTTGCTCGGGAACCCTGGCGGCTACCGCCGCGCTGGGCTCCTGGTGGTCGCGAGGGGAAGGAACGGGTACGCACTCTTTTTGCCCGTGAGGACGTGATCGATTGGTTACAAGCTGGCAGGGAAGCCCCGACAGCACCAACCCCAGTTCTCCGTTCTGCCCAACCAGGCCGGCGCGGTGCCCCCACAAAGCAGGAACGGCTTGATGCCGAGCAGCTTGGCATTACTGTCCCTGAGCTGAGGAGACAAAGAGCCCGGCGGCAGGTGGAGGTGCAGCCATGAGTTTACGGGCTTTGGTCTGGGCCTTTGGCCAAATCCGCGACGGGCGGGTCAGCAAGGACTCAGCGAAACTGATCCTGTTGAAGCTGGCAGACCGTGCCAACGACGACGGCACCTGCTGGCCTGGCCGGGAATCGCTTGGGCTCGATGTAGGGATAAGTGAGATTACTGCGCGGGCAGCAACGAAGATCCTTGAGGATGCGCAGCTCATACAAATTGAGCGCCGCAAGGACGCGGGCGGCCGCGACCTGTCGAATCTCTACCATCTGCTGATGGCCGAGGGGGAGGGGTCAAATTTTTACCCCCGGGGGTCAAATCCTTACCCCCAGGGGAAAAACCCTGACCCCCGGTCATCAAGAATTTACCCCGAATCGTCCACTGTTAACCAGTCAAGTGAACCATCTCTACTAGCTGGCCTTCCAGCTTGGGCAGTCGATTGCCTTGAGGCAAAAAACTGGAATCGGCGTGACGCTTCCAGATTTCAGGCAATAGTTGATCGGTTCGGGGATGACACTGTGGCGAGAGTTGCCCAAGAAATGCAGGCCGGTGGCGGAGGCGCACGCATATATGTCTCTGCGCTCGTTGCTGAGCTCGGCCAGCGTTTTGATAACCAGAACCCAACGCGGCGAGACGCCGCCGAGTCCCAGTCCCGGCAGCGCCGGGGTGAGGAATTCTGGCGGGTGGTCAAAAACGGCGGCTACGTACAGGACCTTTGACCATGAGGCCCTGTCAGTGTGGCGGCACTCTGTGGCGGCGGGACAAGCATCTCATCAAGGCAACCGGCGAGGTCCGCATCCGGCTGCGCTGTTCAACTTGTGGGGCACGTGAAAGCCTCTACCTTTCTCCACAGGGGGAACTCAAAGAAGGTCGCCGGCCGCCAGGTCGGCCAGGCCTTGTTGATTCACTCCCCACATTTTCCCCACCTTCTCCCCATGTTGTTGTCATTGAGTGAATAGCTTCGCTCAACCATAGTAAGCCCATGGGTTGAGGCAAGGAGCAAGCTGAGGCACGTGGCCCACAAGTGGGCCCCGCGCAGCTTGCCCCGCCTGGTGGCGGGGTCCTCCCTTCGGTCAGAAGGTATTGGAGAGAGCATTGAGAGAACAGGTCATCAAGGTCAGGGTCAGTAGTGAAGAGCGGCTGGCGCTCGAGGAGCGGGCGCGCGCTGCCCGCCTGCCGCTATCTCTGCTGGTGCGCAACGCCGCGCTTGGGCTGGAGATCGTGCCGGCGGCGCCGACTGCCCCTGAAATCAACATCGAAAAATATGGTGAGTTGGCCCGGCTTGCCGGAAATCTCAACCAGGTCACCCACCACCTGAACGCCGGCCACATTGTGGCCACCGAACGGGAGAAGCTGGATCTACTCGACAGGCTGTCGATGATCCTCGCGAACGTTCAAAACCTTCGCCGCGATCTCCTTGGAGCTGGCAAATGATCGGCGAAAAAATCGGCCTCGGGGCTGGGTGGAGAGGCGCAGACGACTACCTGATCTATGGTTCCAAGGAGAAACCCCGGCCGGCCGATGCGCTTGGGGAGGTGATCTGCGGAACGCTCGCCGGCCAGTCGCCGCGAGCGCGAGCCCGCGAGGTCGGCGCGCTGCGCCGCCTTCGGCCAGACTGTCGCAAGGCGGTAATGCATTTCTCACTTTCCTTGCCACCAGGCCAATCCCTGACTTCCGAAAAGTGGGACTTGGCGGCGCGGGTGTTCATGAAGGAAATGGGAGTCGATCTCGATCGGCACCAATGGATGGGGGTAAAGCACATCGATCGCCACCACCAGCACCTTCATATCCTGATCAATAGGGTGCCGCTCGACGGCGGCAACCTGGCGCGAGAAAAAAAAACGACTACGACATGATCCCACGCGCCGCAGCCGCCGCGGCCCACGCTGTGGGCCTGACACCAATCCCGGTCCC
>PNJM01000162.1 GCA_013821865.1 Rhodocyclaceae bacterium | reverse complement strand
ATGGCACTTGAGGGCGGGGCTGCAACCGGTTGTATTTCCGCTTTCTTCATTCGGCTGGCACAGCGGTTGCATGAAGAATCGTGCTCGGACGGCGGCAGGATCGCGCTGCCGGAATCGGCACAAACAAGCACAAGCGAGGAACTCCATGAGGGATGGAAGCAAATCACTGGTCGTGGCCGCGATGGCGGCCGTCATCGCAGCATGCAGCGGCAACCCGACGCGGCAGGAGATCGGCACAGCGACCGGAGCCGTTGTGGGTGGCATAGTGGGTTCTGCCTTGACGGGCGGCAGCACCGTCGGCACGGTGGGTGGAGCCGCCGCCGGCGCCCTGGCCGGCAACAAGATCGGCAGGGAACTCGACCACAAGCGCTGACCGCGCCGATCCCGTGCGACTCGCCCTCCACACGCCCGATGCCTGGAACGCGCTGCGGCACCTCCTCGTTCACACGCTGGTCACGCTGCTGGCGGTCGGGTTTGCCTTCACTTTGCCGGAGCTGGCGCGGTACATCCTCTACCAGTGGTGGCCGGCAGTGCAGGACGATTCGCAGTTGCTGCTGCTCACGGAGATCGTGTTTGCCGGCGTGCTGGTGCTGCTCTTCAACGCGCTGACGCTCACCCTGGAATACCGCCGCAAGGCCCGCATCAACACCCTTGCCGCGCTTGTGCACGCGCGCGAGCACCGCGGCTGGCTTTCGCGCCTGGCGGGGCGCAGCCTCGTGCGCGACGTGCCGTGGAAACGCGACGTGATGGTCATGGCCGTGACTGGCTACGACACCTTTACGGCGCAGGACGCGGAACTGCGCCGCTTGCTCGAGGCATGCTACGAGATCCGCGTCATGCTGATGAATCCCTACAGCGATGGGGCGCGCTCGCACGCCGCCTCGCGCGGCAACCCCGAGGAGACGCTGGCCGACTACCGCAACGAGCTGGAAACCAGCATCGATTTTCTTGCGCGGCTGCACGCCAGCGGCAAGAAGGTCTCGCTCAAGCTCTACTCGGAAGCGCCTTTCTGGAAGCTCGTGTTCACCGGCGAACACGCGTGGGTGCGGTACTGCCACGACAACCACGGGGCGCAGGTCTTCCCGGAGTATGTTTTCGCGCTGCAACCGGACAAGCCGATGCGCGGATTCTTCCCCGCCTTCTACACCTACTTCCTGAACCAGTGGAACGATCAGCGGCATCCCGAATACAATTTCGAGAGCAACGAACTCATCTATCGCAACAAGGGGGGTCAGGAAATCCGCCGCGAGCCGTTCCCGTCGCGGCAACTGCCGCTTGCCCTGGCGGCGGACGTGGCACCCGACGGTGCCATGGGAATTCCGGGCTGACTCCGGGTCGTTTTCCGCTCCCTCAGGAGGCGATCCGCTGCGGCCGGATATCGTCGATATCCAGGGCCACCAGATTCGGGAACCGCATCGGCTTGTCGCCGATGAACAGCGGCCAGACGCGTCGGCGGGTCGGCGCCTTGAGGCCGCCGAAGTCGTGGTAGTCCTCGCACAAATGCGCCGCGCGCGCCCAGCCGCCGACCACCTCGGCAGTGTAGTCCAGCCGCGTCAATAACCGTTGCTCATCGAAGTAAAAGACCTGCGTGCGGCTGTGCGTGGGGATGTCCGGCGGGAAGGTGGCGCGCAGGCGCGTGATTTCCCCCTGCGGCCCCTGAACGGGCGGCAGCAGCTCGAAGGAAAAGCCCGGGCGCAGGAAAATGAACGGCGTCGTCAGGTAGTTCCAGGTGGCGTAACCGCCGAAGTAGAGGAAATCCAGCTCGTCCCAGCGAAACTGCCGGCGCAGGCCGCGGAATGCCGCGCGCGGGCGCTCTCGCCGGGCCATGACGCAGCCGTCGGCGTCGAGGATGCGCACCTCGGCGTCGCCGATCAGCTCGCCGCGCCAGCCCGGCCGAGGGTAGTCGTAAAAGACGAAGCGCGGGTCGGTGGTCGAAGCCCACATGTGCGCATGACGCAGCACCGGACGGCCCTTGGCCGAGAAGAGAAAGCCGGAAGCTGACAATCGGGCTTCCAACCCGCCCAGTTCGCGCCAGAATGCCGCTCCACCGTGCGCGGCAATGATCGCGTCCAGGATTGCATGGAAGTCATGCCCGGCCATATCCCACCTTTTTGCATGCTCGTTTCATGCGGTAATATAAGCCTAGACGCAAATGCAGTCATCGCCGGCCCCCCGAACCGGAAGCCGGAAGCGCCATATTCGCCGACCATACTGTCGCGAGGAGGTGGGGGCATGTTCTGGCAGAGACGTTTCGACGACTTCATCGCCCGCATGGGCCGTCACGACGTGCCGCTGCGGCTGCGGCTCTGGAACGGCCGCGAGGCGGCCCTGGCACGAATCCCCTGCCGCTGACGCGGGACTACATGTACACCGGTTGAAAAGTCATTCTCCGCAACACGGCGGCCCGCAGGCGGTCACGGTTCCTCGTCGGGCCAGAATACCGCATAGCCGTCGCCTTTCCAGTAGAGCAGGATGTCTATGCCGGCCTCTGTCGCCAGCTTGATGCCGTCGCCCTGCAGCGCACGTGCCTTCCGCCTCCACTCGGCGTGCGTGCGCAGGCCCCGGACTGCCCCGCCGGAAACTGGGGGGTTCCCACTAGGGCCTGTTGACATTCATTTGATCGGACCAAATGAATGTCAACAGGCCCTAATCATGACGAGGCAATCGGAATATATTTTTTAAATAGATTGCTCGACTGAAGGATCCCATGTCCGCCCTGCCCCGATACACCCTGCGCGAGGAGATCGCCAGCAGCGCCACGCATGGCACGGATTCGTGCTGGCCGGCAGCGCACTGCATTTCTTCGCCGTGCTGTTCTATGTGATTCCCTGGCCGGGTGCAGCCGCTGCGGCTTAGCGCATCATTTGTCGCTTTTTCGCGACACCCCTCATCCGCCGCAAAACAACGACATAAAAACCCTGCCGGCAGAAACGTGTCCCCCAAACCCGACAAAACCGGCCTGGCTAGGCAACGCGCCACATTCACTACTTAACTGTTTTCCAAGACCTTTCAAAAAAATGGCATGGATGTTGCCTGCCTTGGAGGTCCATAAACAGCAAACGGAGTGTCCATTGAAATCGATGCAAATGATCCGCAGGCAGTTCCTCATGGTTTCGTCCGCAATGCTCCTCGGCGCTTGCGCCGGTACGACGACACGCGAGAGCACTGGCGAATACATCGACGACACGGCAATTACCAGCAAGGTCAAGACGGCACTGCTGCAGGACAAGCAGGTAAGCGGACTGAACATCAACGTGGAAACCTTCAAAGGCAAGGTGCAGCTCAGCGGCTTTGCCGGCACCGCGGAAGAAAGGGCGCGGGCCGTCACAATTGCCAGCGGAGTGCCCGGCGTCAAGAGCGTCACCAACGATATCCGTCTCAAGTAGCATGGCAAACATCCTCCAGGCGCATGCGCCTGGAGGATTCCTATTAATTTCCGCATTCTATTTCCGGCCGTGCCGGGGGTAGCCCCGCGACCGGCGGCCTGCATTTCCCGCGCCGCCGAAGAGCCGCCGCACGCCTTGTCAGATGCAACGTCCTACGGGAAGGAGTCTCCATGTTTAAAATGCCCTCCGACCATCTGTCGGACAGCCTACGCCATGTGTTGGCGCACATCGTCATCACCCTGCTCGCCGTGGGGATCGCGTTCGCGCTGCCGGACGTCGCGCAATACATCCTGTACTCGTGGTGGCCGATGGTTCAGGACGATTCCCAGATGCTGCTGCTCACCGAGATCGGATTTGCCGGCCTGCTGGTGCTGCTGTTCAACCTGGCCAAGTTGACCTGGCACTACCGCAGCCGGGCACACATGAGCACGATCGCCTCCCTGGTGCATGTGCGCGAAACCAGCGATTGGCTGTCGCGGCTGCTGGGACGGGACTTGCTTCGCGCCGTGCCCTGGAAGCGCGACGTCGCGATCCTGTCCATCACAGGTTATGGGACGTTCGCGGCAAGCAACGCTCCCCTGAATCACGCGCTGAAGGAGTGCTACGAGATCCGCGTCATGCTCATGAACCCTTACAACGAGGCCGCGGCCGGCTATGCCAGCGCGCATGCCGATCCGGCCGGCACGCTCGCCCGGTTTCGCCGCGAGCTGGAGGCGAGCATCGCCTGCCTCAAGCGCCTGCGGGCGGAAGGGAAGAAGGCCGACCTGAAGCTCTACGACGATTCCCCCTTCTGGAAGCTGGTCTTCACCGGCGAGCATGCCTGGGTCCGCTGCTGCCACGACGGACGCAGCTTCGAGCAGAACCCGGAGTATGTCTTCGAGCTTCAGGCGAGCAAGCCAAACCGCGGATTTTTCCCGGCCTTCTACACTTACTTCCTGAATCAGTGGAACGACCCGCAGAACCCGGAATACAACCTCGACACCGATGAACTGATCACCCGCGGGAGCGATGGCCGGGAAATTCATCGCGAGCCTTTTCCGCCAAGAGAGGCTGCCATGGAAGACGGGGATCCGATTCCCTGGCCGGTGGCAACGGCTTAGGGTCTATGGCACACTAGCTGGCCCGTCCCGCCACAGAGCGGGAGGGCAAACACCCTGAGGAGAATCGCATGGCGCCCCTGCCCCCGTTTCACCTTGCCTTCCCCGTCACCGATCTCGCCCGCGCGCGGGAGTTCTACGGCAAGTTCCTCGGCTGCCCGGAAGGGCGCAGCTCGGACGAATGGGTGGACTTCAACTTCCGCGGCCACCAGATCGCCGCCCACCTGGTCAAGAGCATGGGCGCCGACGATCCGACCAACACGGTGGAAGGCAAGCAGGTGCCGGTGCGCCACTTCGGCCTGGTGCTGCCGATGGAGGAATGGCAGCGCCTGGCCGAGCGTTTCCGCGCCGCCGGCATGGAGTTCGCCATCGAGCCCGGCATCCGCTTCCAGGGCCAGCCGGGAGAACAGGCCACCATGTTCCTCAAGGACCCCTTCGGCAATGCGCTGGAGTTCAAGGCCTTCGGCGATCCCGGACGGCTTTTCGCAAAATGAAAGGAGGATCCATGCGCCTGCAGCCCCTGGGAATCGTTCTCGCCGCCCTCCTGCTCACCGCCTGCGGCTCGAAGGTCTCCGCCGAGAACTTCCAGCGCATCCAGACCGGCATGACGCAGAATGAGGTCGTTGCTCTCCTCGGCGAGCCGACCGAGACCAGCAGCGTCAACATCGCCGGGGTATCCGGCGGCATGGCGTCGTGGAAGGACGGCGGCACAGTCATTTCCGTTCAGTTCCTCAACGACAAGGTCCAGGCCAAGCAGCTGTCGAAGGAGACTGCCAAGCCTCAGGCAAAATAAGCGGCCCCGGGGCAGGCACCGATTTCACCCTGTCCGGGGTTGTGGCATAGTATCGTTCCATCACGCTAACAAGGGGCGCGTATGGGACTGCAAACTTCGATCGCCGGGGCTGAAAGCGCCATCGACGGCCACCTGATCCTCATCCTCGGCATCATGGTCGCCACCGGCATCCTCGGCGGCATTGCCAACTACTTCCTGAACGAGCGCGATTCCGCCGCGCCCTGGCGCACGGCAACCAAGTACGCGGTGCTCGGCATCGTCGCCTCGCTGACCGTTCCGCTCTTCCTCAACATGATTTCGAGCCACATGCTCGAAGCGACGCGGCTGAAGTCGAGCGAGCTGTTCGTCTTTGCCGGCTTCTGCCTGCTTTATGTCGTCGTCTCGCGCCGCTTCTTCGAGAACCTCGCCGTCCAGCTGATGCGCCAGGTCGAGCTGGTGCGCAAGGACGTGCGCCACCTGCAAGAGAGCAGCGAGCGCCCAGCGTCCGCGCCGGGCGCCGCCAAGGCGCCGGAGAGCGAGCCGCAGGAAGCCGCCGCCGCATCCGTCGTGGAACTGCCGAGAAACTCCGTCAGCTACGGCGACATCGAACTGATGCGCACGGTCAGCGAAGGCAATGCGATCTACGGCGCCCTCACCGGGCTTGCTGCCAGGACCACACTGCCGCGCGACCAGGTCGCTCCCCGACTGGCCGCCCTGAAGGGCATGGGGCTCATCGAATCGAAGATGGACGACAAGAACGTCGTCCGCTGGTACCTGACGCCGAAGGGCAAATCCCTCCTCGACGGCATCACCGCCGCAGCCTCGCTGGAAGAGAAGCGCGACGCAAGCTGATCGGCGTCTTGGCGGCTTATCCTGCACAGCAGGAAAGCTGCCTCACATCCTTGCTGAAGGTCTGCGCCGCGAGCTTCAATCCCTCGACCATGGTCAGGTAGGGGAACAACTGGTCGGCCAACTC
>PNJM01000161.1 GCA_013821865.1 Rhodocyclaceae bacterium | reverse complement strand
CGGCCCGCGCGCTTCTCGCGTTCGACCAGTTCGGCGTAGATGGAGGCCGCGCGCGCAGGCAGCGTCCACTCGTTCATCTCGATGTACGAGGTGGTGGGCAGGTAGATGATGCCGCGCGTGGCGTGGCGGCCGTGGAAGCCGGCGTAGGTCTCGGTGCGGATGAGAGGCGAGGCCAGCACGCCCTCGATGAACTGCTCGAGCCAGCCTTTTTCGTAGACCCACTCGTAGGTCTCCGGCCAGATGCCGAACTTCTCGATGTCGTCGAAGTAGACCGCCGCGCGATGGCCGCTGCGCGCCAAATCCTCGATGAAGGCAACGGCGTCGGCCGCGGGCGAGAAGGGCAGGCGATAGCGCAGTTGCTCGGAAATCGGGAACAGATCGATGCAGCGCCCATCCTCCTCGGTGGTGTAGAAACCATCGAGTTCATCCAGCGTCTTGCCGACGCAGAGGAAGTGATAGTCGTCCACCGTGACGTAGCGCATGCCGCAATCGGCCAGCGCCGGCACCACGGTGGGGACGTAGACGCGTTCGGTGAGCCAGGCACCCTCGATTCGGGCGCCGAAATGGCGCCCGAGCTTCTCCGACAGGACTTTGATCTGGCCGATGCGGTCGCGGTGCGGAATCGCCGCCAGCACCGGTTCGCAATCGCCCGCGCCGAACATCTCCACCTGGCCGCGCGCCACCATCTGCCTGAGCAGCGCCATGTCCTCGGGATGCTTTTCCAGCAGGCGGTCGAGCAGCCACCCGGAGAAATGCGCGGCGAAGCGGAACTCCGGATAACGATGCAGCGTGCGCAGGAACGGGCGGTAGCAGCGCTCGTGCGCCTGGTCGAGCACGGCATCGAAGTTGCCGACCGGCTGGTGGGCGTGCACGCCCACCAGCAGGGAGATGGGTTCGGTCATGGATGAAATCCGAAACTCGAAACTTGTAACCGCGTCACGACGCCCTCCGCATGGTGCCGCCCGCTTCGGCGGTTCCGCCGCCATGCGACAGCGGCACCGCGAGCTGGGGCGGCTCCGGCAGGCGCAGCAGCCGGTAGAGGTGGGCGAGGTTGGCGCGGAAAAGCGCGTCGAAGCTTTCGACGGCGTCGCGCGGGTTGTAGTCGCCGAACCACCAGAACCAGTCCGAGCCCTCGCATACCGCCAGTTGCGCCTCGGCGGCTTGCCGCGCCGCCGGATCGAGCCGCCCGCTGTCCATGACGATGTCGAAAGCCTGCTTGGCCGCGCAGAGCAGGTCCCAGGCGCGGTTCTTGTCCGGGTCGCCGATCCAGGTGGACATGGTCCCGTACACCCAGCTGCCCGCCACCAGCGCCGGCAGGGTGCCGGCACGGGCGGGGTTGCGTTCCAGCCAGTCGGTGCAGGTGGTGGTGTTGATCCAGAGTTGCGCCGCGAGCAGGGAGTAAAGATCCTCGAAGAAGAAATAGGCGTTGTACGGGTAGTACTCCCAGGCGTTCTCGCCGTCGAGGATGACGCACACCAGGGGGGTTTCCCCTTCGTGTGCCTCGTCGCGGATCTTTTCCAGCTGGAGGACGAAATGCTGCGCGGCGTCGCGGCCGTGCCATTTTGCGTATTCGAAGCCGATCAGGTCGGACAGCTTTTCGTCGCGGAAGAAAACCGTAATCCCCGGCGCGGCCCCGGTTTGCCACGGCCGGTAAAGATAGTGCCGCCGCGGCGGCAGTTCGCCCCGGCGCAGGCTGTTGGCCAGCACGGCCTCGCTCGATGCAGCCCAGCGGCAGCCGTGCGCCGCGAGTTGCTGCAGGAAGGCGGTGGACAACGCGCCTTCGGCCGGCCACATGCCCCGCGGGGCGTCGCCGAAGCGCGCGGCGTGGCTGTCGCGGGCCAGCGAGATCTGGCTGTCGATGCGCGAGCGCCCGCCCGGGTAGCCGTGTGAAAGGGGCAGCACCATGTCGGGCCGCGCCTCGCGCGCGCTCGCGAAGTCGAGCATGAGCGGCGCCAGCGGATGGGTGTGCGGCGTGGCGGACAGTTCGATCTGTCCGCGCCCGGCCAGCGCCCGGTAGCGCGGAATGAGGCGGCGCAGGGTCTCGCCGAAGAAGGCCAGCAGGCGCCTGCGATCCTCGCGCGTGAAGCCTTCGCCGCGGCTCATCAACTCCACCAGGAGCGGCCGGCTGCGGCGCTCCGTCTCGCCGGACCAGGCCAGGTGGTACCACATCATCAGGTCGGCGAAATAGCTGCCCGAGAAGTAGTCCAGCGCAGCGTCGCCCTGGCCTTCCAGGGGGCGGTAGAGGCTGTGCAGCCGTTCGAAGCGCGGGAAGGGCTGCACCATGCCCGCATGGTTGCCGGGAAAGCAGGTGGAGAGAAGGAACTTGCGCTCGTGCAGATCGAGGCTGTCGAGATCGTCGCGCGCCAGCAGGCGCAGCAGCGGATCGCGGAAATTCCAAGCGTCGAATTGCCGGACGTAGTCCTCGATCTGGTCGAGAAGCACCGGCACGAAATTGACCACGGCGCGCACTTCGGGATGGCGTTCCAGGTGCGCCACCATGTCGGTGTAGTCCTTGAGCGCGTGCAGGTAGGTCCACGGCCGGCGGAATTCGCCCGTGGCGTGATCGCGGTAATCCGGCTGGTGCATGTGCCATAGCAGCACCAGGTCAAGTTTTCTCTTCGCTTCGCTCATGTTCAGGTTTAAAGTTCAAGGTTGCAGTGGCGCGCGCCAACTTTAAACATTGAACCTGCAACTTTAAACTTCATCGGACGCGATGCACCTGCTGTCCGAGCATCTCCGGGGTCACCAGCGTAATCCCTTTTTCCGTGACATGGAATCGCCTGGCGTCGGCTGCCTTGTCTACACCGATCGTCATGCCGTCGGGGATGCGGCAGCGCTTGTCGAGGATCGCGCGCTTGATGACCGCTTTCCTGCCGATCTGCACCTTGGGCAGGATCACCGAATCCTCGACCACGCTGCGCTCCTCGACGCGCACGCCGGAGAAGAGCAGCGAGCGGCGCACCGCGGCACCGCTGATGATGCAGCCGCCGGAGACTATGGAATCGATCGCCTTGCCGCGCCGGTCGTCGTCGTCGAAGATGAACTTGGCCGGCGGCAGCTGTTCCTGGTACGTCCAGATCGGCCACTCCTCGTCGTAGAGGTTGAGTTCCGGCGTCACCCGAACGACGTCCATGTTGGCTTCCCAGTAGGCGTCCACGGTGCCGACATCCTTCCAGTAGGGCTTGCCTTCCTCGCCGCCGACGCAACTCGCGGAAAAGTCGTGGGCAAAGACGCGGTAGCGCGGCACGACATGGGGAATCACGTCCTTGCCGAAATCGTGGGAGGAGTGGGGGTCGTCGCTGTCGCGAATCAGCTGCTCGAACAGGAAGCTCGCATTGAAGACATAAACCCCCATGCTGACCAGCGCGCGGTCCGGCTTGCCCGGCATGGGTTCCGGGTCCCGCGGCTTTTCGGCAAAGCGCGTGATGCGCCAGTCCCCCCCCACGCTCATTACGCCGAACGCGCCGGCCTCCTCGCGCGGCACCTCCATGCAGGCCACCGTCAGATCCGCCTGCTCGGCAGCGTGGAAGGCCAGGATGCGGCCGTAGTCCATCTTGTAGACATGATCGCCGGCAAGGACGAGGATAAATGCGGGACGGTTGCGGCGCAGCATGTCGAGGTTCTGGAACACCGCGTCGGCGGTGCCGCGGTACCATTCCTCGCCCATCTGTTGCTGGGCCGGCAACAGGTCGATGAATTCGTTCAGGCGACCGTCGAGGAAGCTCCAGCCCCGCTGCAGGTGATGAATCAGGCTCTGCGACTTGTACTGGGTGGCCACGCCGATTCGGCGGATGCCCGAGTTTACGCAATTGGATAGCGTAAAATCGATAATACGGAATTTGCCTGCGAAAGGAACGGCGGGTTTGGAACGCCAGTCGGTCAGTTGCTTCAGTCGGCTGCCGCGCCCGCCGGCCAGCACCAGGGCGAAAGTCTCGCGCGTGAGCTGGCTGATGAAGCGGGGCCCCTGTCCGCTGTGGGTCGTGGTGAAGACCTGGCGCAATGCTTCCTGGTTGTCTTGCATGCGAGTTCCTTTCAGGTACGGATATTATCGAGATGAACCCTACTCACGCCAACAGGACCGCTGCCGGACGCGCCGCTGCCGCGAAACCCTGGGACCGGCTGCTTGCCGCGCGCGAACATGATCCCTTCGCCTGCCTCGGCCTGGCTCGGGAAGGGGAGGGGTGGCGGCTCCGTGTCTTCAGGCCACATGCTACCGCGGTCGCGCTGGAAATGCCGCATGGCGCGGAAAGCCTTGCCCGCATCGACGCCGCCGGCATTTTCGAGTGGCGCGGCGGCGAGGCCCCGCCGCAGCCTTTCCGCCTGTTGGTTGACGGCGCATTCGGCCGCGACGCCTACGCTTTCCCGCCCCAGGCCTCCTCCTTCGATCTGCATCTGTTTAGCGAGGGGCGCAACTACCAGGCTTATCGGCTGCTCGGTGCCCGGCCTGAAGTGCGGCAGGGTGCGGCCGGCACCTGCTTCCGCGTCTGGGCGCCGAATGCCGAGCGCGTGTCCGTGGTCGGAGACTTCAACCACTGGGACGGGCGCGTGCACCAGATGGCCACTCTCGGCGGCTCGGGCATCTGGGAACTGTTCATACCGGAGCTTGGTGCCGGCACTCTGTACAAGTTCGAGATACGCAACCGCGCCAGCGGCACGGTGCTGGTGAAGGCCGATCCGTTCGGCCGTGCCTTCGAGTTTCGTCCCGCCACGGCGACGCGTGTCGAAGCACCGGCGGCGCAGGCGTGGAACGATGCCGAGTGGCTGGCGCGCCGCGCCGGCTGGGACTGGCTGCACGCGCCGGTGTCCATCTACGAGGTGCATGCAGGCTCCTGGCGCCGCCATCCCGACGGGCGCTTCTACAGCTACCGCGAGCTGGCCGAGCACCTGCTGCCCTACGTTCTCGATCTGGGCTGCACGCATATCGAGCTGCTGCCTGTATCCGAGCACCCGCTCGACGAATCCTGGGGCTACCAGACCACCGGCTATTTCGCGCCGTCGAGCCGCTTCGGTTCGGCCGACGACCTGCGCTTCTTCATCGACGCCTGCCATCGAGCCGGCGTCGGCGTCATTCTCGACTGGGTGCCCGGGCATTTTCCGGAGGACGACTTCGCCCTGGCGCATTTCGACGGCAGCTCGCTCTACGAGCATGAGGATCCGCGCCTGAAGCGCCATCCCGACTGGGGCACGCACGTCTTCAATTACGGCCGCAACGAGGTGAAAAGCTTCCTGCTCTCCAGCGCCCACTACTGGCTGTCGGAATTCCACTTCGACGGCCTGCGCGTGGACGCCGTGGCCTCGATGATCTACCTCGACTACTCGCGCAAGGCCGGCGAATGGCTGCCCAACCGCTTTGGCGGGAGGGAGAACCTCGAGGCGATCGACTTCCTGCGCGAACTGAACGTCATGGTGCATGCCGAATTCCCCGGCGCGCTGACCATTGCCGAGGAATCCACCGCCTGGCCCATGGTGTCCCGCCCGACGCACCTGGGCGGGCTGGGCTTCTCCATGAAATGGAACATGGGCTGGATGAACGACACGCTTGAGTACATGCGGCACGACCCGGTCCATCGCCGCTTCCATCACGACAAGCTCACCTTCGGCCAGCTCTACGCCTATACCGAGAACTTCGTGCTGCCGCTTTCCCATGACGAGGTAGTGCACGGCAAGGGCTCGCTCGTCGGCAAGATGCCGGGCGACGACTGGCAGAAGTTCGCCAACCTGCGCGCACTGCTCTGCTGCCAGGCGACCATGCCGGGCAAGAAGCTCAACTTCATGGGCAACGAACTGGCGCAATGGGCGGAATGGAACGCGGGTCGCGAGCTCGACTGGGGGCTGCTTGTTCATTTGCCGCACCGTGGCGTGCGGCAGCTCATGCGCGACCTGAACCGGCTCTACCGCCAGCTTCCGCCGCTGCATGATCTGGATTTCGATGCCCAAGGCTTTTCCTGGAGCGACTGCCGTGATGCCGATCAGTCGGTGATCAGTTACCTGCGCTTCGCGCGGGACGGTCGATTCGTCGTGGTGGTGCTCAATTTCACCCCGGTGCCGCGCCTCAACTACCGGATCGGCGTGCCTCGCGCAGGCCCTTACCGGGAAATCCTCAACAGCGACTCCAGCCTCTACGGCGGCGGGGACATGGGCAACGGCGGCTGGCTGGCGGCTCGCAGCGAACCACACCTGGGCTTTCCCGCCACCCTGGAACTCACCCTGCCGCCACTGGCCGGGGTGATCTTCATTCAAGAATAGCCTGCTCAGCTCTCGCCGCGCGGG
>PNJM01000160.1 GCA_013821865.1 Rhodocyclaceae bacterium | reverse complement strand
GCCACATGCCGGAGGCGTGGGCGCGCGAGTAGGCCATCGGGTTATAGGCGCTCTCGACGATGGGCAGCAGCGCCAGTTCGGTCGGCATGCCGCGTTTCTCCAGTTCCTCGACGATGTGGTGCAGGTAGCGGCGGCTGCGTTCTACAACACGCTTCAAATATTCCGGCCGAGCCAGATACCAAGCCTGTTGCTGGCTCACCAGCGGACTGTCGAGATTCGGCATGCCGAATCCGTTGCGCATGCGTTCCCACAGGTCATCGGGCGGCAGGGTCAGGTCAATCGTGGTGATGCGCGGCAGTTCGTTCCTGATTTCGAGCGTCGGGATTGCTTCGGGCCGGTCCGCGGCGGAGAGGGTGTCGGCAGCCTGGGGAGTTTCTTCGGCTGATTCTGCAAAAACCGGGGAGAGCGCGAGACAAAGCAGGATTCCCGGCAGCGCAGATGAGAACTTGTTCATGGAGCCACGCGCGTGGAAAACGGAAATGTTACCGGCAGGGTGCTGTTCAGTCAATTTTCCTCTGACTAAAGACATATGTGCTCTTGCCGGCAAGACGATCCTGCGCCATCATTTCACGACAACTTCGCCAATCCGTCTCCGTCAATGAAAGCCCTCGTTGTTGAAGATAGCCTGACCACCATGACCCTGGTCAGCCATTTGCTTGAAAGCATGGGCATCACGCCAATCAAGGCGCGCGACGGCAGCGAGGGAATCGCACTGTACGAGAAAGAGCAGCCCGATCTCATCCTGCTCGATATCGTCCTGCCGGGAATCGACGGTTACGAGGTGGCGCGCCGCATCCGCGCCATGGAGAAAGCCGGCGAGTGGACGCCGATCATCTTCCTCACCGGCCGCACCAAGGACGAGGATCTCGAACAGGGTATCGCCGCCGGCGGCGACGATTACGTTCTCAAGCCGGTCAGCGAGGTTGTGCTCTCCGCCAAGGTGCGCGCCATGCGGCGCATCGTGCAGATGCGCTACTCGCTTCTGGTGCTGACGCGCAAGCTCGATGCGGCGAACCGCGAGCTGACCAGGCTCTCCGCCGTCGATGGGCTGACCGGCATCGCCAACCGGCGCCTTTTCGACGAGTCGCTCGGACGCGAGTGGCGGCGCTGCCTGCGTGTCCGGGAGCCGCTGTCGCTGCTGCTGTGCGATGTGGATTCTTTCAAACAGTACAACGATGCCTACGGTCACCAGGCGGGCGACAGCTGTCTGAAGACCGTTGCCGGGCTGCTGCGGACCAAGCTGCGGCGTCCGGCCGACATGGTTGCGCGCTACGGTGGCGAGGAATTCGCCGCCGTGCTGCCGGACACGGGCGCCGATGGCGCAGAACTGGTGGCCGAGAACATGCGCACGGCGGTGGAGGCATTGAGCATTCCGCACGATGCTTCGGCGGCGGGAGTCGTGACGATTTCCATTGGCGTCGCCACGCTGGTGCCGCGGTTGGCGGAGGGTGCGCCGGCGCTGATTATGGCAGCGGACTGGGCGCTCTACGAGGCCAAGCGCCTCGGGCGCAATCGGGTGCATGCGGCCGATGCGGCGCTATTGACGGCGGTTCCGGCGAAATGAGTTTTTTAGAAATTGTTTTTCCACTCGCGCAGCACGGCGAACACCTCGCTGGCGCCTGACAGCCTGCCGCCTTGGCGGCGCTCTGCCGCGGCGACGACTGCGGGCTCGCGGCAGCGCAGGAACGGGTTGGTCGCCAGTTCCTCGGACAGCGTCAAGGGTACGGTCGGCCGATCTTGATCCCGCAGGGCGGCAACTCGCTCCGCACGCGTCTTGAGCTCCGTGTTTTCCGGCTCGACAGCCAGTGCAAAACGGATATTGGATTGCGTATATTCGTGGGCGCAGTAGGCCTTTGTCTGCGCCGGCAGGGCGGCAAGCCTGCAGAGCGACGCCCACATCTGCTCCGCGCTGCCTTCGAACAGCCGTCCGCAGCCGCAGCCGAACAGCGTGTCGCCACAGAACAAAGCGTTTGCGCCATAATAAGCAATATGGCCGCGCGTATGCCCCGGCACATCGATGACGCGCAGCGACAGGCGGATTTCCGGCAGTTCGACCGTATCGCCGTCGTGCAGCGGCACGGTGGTCTGAGGGATGACCTCTCCGGCCGGGCCGAACACGGGAACGCCATGTTGCGCCAGCAGGCCGGCGACGCCGCCGGTGTGGTCCGGATGGTGATGCGTGAGCAGGATTGCGGCCAGCTCGAGTCCGCTACAGGCGAGGTATTCGAGCACCGGCTGCTCGTCGCCCGGATCGACGGCAGCAACGAAGCGGCCGCTCTGCAGCAGCCAGATGTAGTTGTCGCGGAAGGCGGGCAGGCCAACGATTTCCATAATGCTCGATTGTCTGCGTTCATAACGAAATGTCAATTCCCGGGTTCGACGACTGGCTGGCCACGCCCCAGGGACAATACGTCATGGCCTGGGAACAGGCCAGGTTCGACCATGTCGTTGCTGACATCTTCGGCTTCAATGCCGTGCAGATCGGGCTGCCGCAATGCAATTTCCTGCGTGCCAACCGCATGCCGCTGCGCTTCACCTGCGATACGACCGGAGGAAGTCCCCGCGGGACGACAGGCGGGGCAGGAGGGGCGGTCGCGGTCGGCGTGCGCACCGATATTCATCATCTTCCTTTCTCCGGCAACAGCGTCGACCTCATCGTTCTGCCGCATGTCCTGGAATTCGCCGAAACGCCGCATCAGGTGCTGCGCGAAGTCGAGCGCGTACTCGTCCCCGAAGGGCATGTCGTGATTGCCGGCTTCAATCCGCTCAGCCTGTGGGGCATCAAGCGCTGGCTGGCCGGGCCGGATGCGGCCTACCCCTGGCGCGGACAGTATCTCGGCGTGCGGCGGCTGAAGGACTGGTTGTCCCTGCTCGGCTTCGAGACACAGACCGGCTGCTTCGGCTGCTATGTTCCGGCGGTGTCGCAGGAGAAGTGGCTGCGCCGCTGGCATTTCATGGAGCCGGCCGGAGATCGCTGGTGGCCCATCGCCGGTGCCACCTACATGCTGCAAGGGGTCAAGCGGCAGCATGGCATGCGCCTGCTCACGCCAAAGTGGCAGGATCGCAAGGCGCGCGCCAAGGCGCTGGCTCCTGCGATACAGCGGATCGGAGAGCAATGAAGCTTCCGCCCCGCCCGTCGGAGCTCGTCGAAATTTTCACGGACGGCGCTTGCAGCGGCAACCCCGGGCCCGGCGGCTGGGGGGCCATCCTGCGCATGGGCGGGCGCGAGAAGGAACTGTTCGGCGGCGAGGCCGCCACGACCAACAATCGCATGGAGCTGACGGCCGTGATCCGCGCGCTGGAAGCACTCAAGCGTCCGGTGCATGCGCGCGTGCATACCGACTCGCAGTACGTGCAGAAAGGCATCAGCGAGTGGATATACTCCTGGAAGAAGCGCGGCTGGCGCACGGCGGACAAGCAGCCGGTGAAGAATGCCGATCTGTGGCGCGAGCTGGACGCATTGGCGGCGCGGCACGAAATCGAATGGCGCTGGGTGAGAGGGCACGCCGGGCACGTGGAGAACGAGCGTGCCGACCAGCTTGCGCGGCGCGGTGTTGAAACGACAAGGAAGGCGACCGAATGAGACAGGTGGTGCTGGACACGGAAACCACGGGCCTCGAGTTCCGCCTGGGGGACCGGGTGATCGAGATCGGCTGCGTCGAACTGCTCGACCGCAAGCTGACAGGGCAGCGCTTCCACCGCTACATCAATCCGGAGCGCGAGGTGGAGGCGGGCGCGCTGGCGGTGCATGGCCTGAGCAACGAATTCCTGCAGGACAAGCCGAGATTCGCCGAGATCGTCGCCGAGTTCATCGGCTTCGTCAGCGGTGCCGAACTCGTCATCCACAACGCCGCCTTCGACGTCGGTTTCCTCAACAACGAACTGGCGCTTTCTGGCCTGGCGCCGCTCGACCAGACCTGCCCCGGCGTGATCGATACGCTCAAGCTGGCCAGGGAACTGCACCCCGGGCGGCGCAATTCGCTCGACGCCCTGTGCGACCGCTACACCATCGACAACGCCGGGCGCACGCTGCACGGTGCTCTGCTCGACGCGGAACTGCTGGCCGAGGTCTATCTGGCCATGACGCGCGGACAGGAAAGCCTCATCATCGAAATGGATGCCGCACCGGCGGCCGAAACGCACTCCATTCTCGCCGGCGAGCGGCCGGCACTGCGTGTCCTGCGCGCCAGCGCCGAGGAACTGGCCGAGCACGAGCGCGTCCTTGCCGAGATCGCCAGGGAGAGCAAGGGCAACTGCGTCTGGCTTGCCGATGTCCCTGCAAGCTGATCCGGCAAGAAAGACTTGGTAAGCAAGGCCGATTTCGGCTACAATTCGCCCTCCTTAGGCGCGTAGCTCAGCTGGTTAGAGCACCACCTTGACATGGTGGGGGTCGTTGGTTCGAGTCCAATCGCGCCTACCAGTTTTCATCAGAAAACCATGTAGTTGCAGCATCCGAGAAAGCCGCCGAGTGCGGCTTTTTCTTTGGTGCGCCAGGCATGGCGCGTAGCGCCGTGACTGGCGCTGTTGGAACCGCTGTGGTGGCGGGAAAGACGACTTGGAGGTGAAAGTCCTCTACACACCCGGCAGGGGGAAGTGTTAGCTGAACGGCAAGGGTGCCCTCGAACTCGACGATGCGAATTCCCGTCAGGGGCGGCCTCATAGGGGCAAACTCCGGGCGATCAGTTCCTTCATGATCTCGTTGGCGCCGCCGTAAATGCGCTGCACCCTGGCGTCGGCATAGAGCCGGGCGATGGGATACTCCACCATGTAGCCGTAGCCGCCGAAGAGCTGCAGGCATTCATCCACGACGCGGCATTGCTGCTCGGTGCACCACCACTTGGCCATGTAGGCGGCGGTGTCGTCGAGGTTGCCGTCCAACAAGCGCTGGACGCAGTCGTTCACGAAGCTGCGCACGACGTGGGCGATGGTGGCGCACTCGGCGAGCTTGAAGCGCGTGTTCTGGAATTCGTATAGAGGCTGTCCGAAGGCTCGGCGTTGCTGGGTATACTCCAGCGTCAATTCCACCGCCCTCTCGATTACGGCCGCAGCCGGAACGGCAAGCAACATGCGTTCGTAGGGCAGCTGGCTCATGAGCTGGGCGAAACCGCGGCCTTCCTCTTCTCCTATCAGGTTACCCACAGGGACTCGCAGATTGTCGAAAAACAGCTCGGCGGTATCGGAAGCGTGCTGCCCCAGCTTCTCCAGCCGCCGCCCGACCGTGAAACCGGGCAGGTTCTCGGTTTCCAGCACGATCAGGGAGACGCCGCGGCTGCCGGCTTCGCCGGTGCGCACCGCCACCACCAGCAGGTTGGCGGTGAAGCCGTTGGTGATGAAGGTCTTGCCGCCGTCGATGACGTACTCGTCGCCCTCGCGCCGGGCGCGCGTGCGCATGGCCTGGAGATCCGAACCGCAGCCCGGTTCGCGGTCAGGGCGATGCCGGCGAGCATCTCGCCGCTGCCCAGCCTGGGCAGCCAGCGCTGCTTCTGCGCCTCGGTGCCGTAGTCGAGCAGGTAGTGCGCGGCGATCGAGTGCACCGCCGTGTTGGCCGGGCACTCGGCCTTGGCCAGTTCGTCCTGCACCACCAATTGATAGGCCAGCGAGGCGCCGGCTCCGCCGTAGGCCTCGTCCAGTTCGGGGAGCAGGAAACCCATCTGCCCGAACGGGCGCCAGACCTCGCGCGGGATGAAGCCCTGGCGGCGCCAGCCGTCGAGGTGGGGCGACAGCTCGCCGGACACGAAGCGGCGCACCTGTTCGCGAAAGGCCTCGATCTCTTCGTCCATCCAGCGATGCCGGTATACCTGAGGCAGCATGGTTCCCTCCTGGTTCAGCCGCGCTTGGCGCGGGCTAGAAAAAGTGCGCAGGCGCCGTGGAAGAATTCGCTAGCCACGTGCTCACATTGGGCCTCGCATTCGGCACGGAGCTGCTCCGCCAGCGTGTTGGCGGGGGCGGCATCGATCAGCCGCCGCGTGTCGCGCACAGCCGCTGCTGGAGCACTGCCCAGGCGCCGGGCCAGCGCGTCAGCGTGTTCCAGCAAATCGGCATCGTCGACGCAGCGCCAGATCAGACCCCATTGCTCGGCCTGCGCGGCGGTGATTCGCTCACCGAGCAGCGCCATGCCGAGCGCGCGGCCGCGACCGAGCAACCGGGGCAGGCTCCAGGTCGCGCCGAGGTCGGGCATGGCGCCGAGTTGTGGCACTTGGGGCACAAGAAAGTAGGCCGAGCGCGCCGCCAGCACCATGTCAGCGGCCAGCGCGATGCCCACGGCGCCGCCCACGCAGGGGCCGTTGATTGCCGCGATCA
>PNJM01000159.1 GCA_013821865.1 Rhodocyclaceae bacterium | reverse complement strand
CTCGGCCTGGCCACCACCATCAAGGCGGCCAAGAAACTGGTCGAGCAGGAAGTGCCGGAAGTGTGGGACATCCTCGAAGAGGTGATCCGCGAGCATCCGGTCATGCTGAACCGCGCCCCGACCCTGCACCGCCTTGGCATCCAGGCTTTCGAGCCGACGCTGATCGAGGGCAAGGCGATCCAGCTGCATCCGCTGGTCTGCGTTGCCTTCAACGCCGACTTCGACGGCGACCAGATGGCCGTGCACGTGCCGCTCTCTCTGGAAGCGCAGATGGAAGCGAGGACGCTCATGCTGTCCACCAACAACATCCTTTCCCCCGCCAACGGCGAACCGATCATCGTGCCGTCGCAGGACATCGTGCTGGGCCTCTACTTCGCCACGCGCGACCGCATCAATGCGCGCGGCGAAGGCATGGCCTTCGCCGATATTGCCGAAGTGAAGCGCGCCTATGAATCCGGCCAGGCCGACCTCCATGCTCGCGTCATGGCACGCATCACGGAATACGACCTCGCGGAGGACGGCGGGAAGCGCGAGAAGATCACGCGCTACGAGACGACCATCGGTCGCGCCATTCTCTCCGAGATTCTGCCCGCCGGACTGCCTTTCTCGATCATCAACAAGCCGCTCAAGAAGAAGGAAATCTCGCGCCTCATCAACGCCTGCTTCCGCCGCTGCGGCCTGAAGGAAACGGTGATCTTCGCCGACAAGCTGATGCAGGCCGGCTTCGGCCTCGCCACGCGCGCCGGCATCTCCATTTCCATCGGCGACATGCTGGTGCCGACGCAGAAGCACGACATCATTTCCGCCGCCGAACACGAAGTGAAGGAGATCGCCCAGCAGTACACCTCGGGCCTCGTCACCGACGGCGAACGCTACAACAAGGTGGTGGACATCTGGGGCCGCGCCGGCGACCAGGTGGCCAAGGCCATGATGGAGCAGCTCGGCGTGCAGGAAACCGTCGACCGTGCCGGCAAGAAGGTCGGCCAGGAATCGTTCAACTCCATCTACATGATGGCCGACTCGGGCGCCCGCGGCTCCGCCGCGCAGATCCGCCAGCTTGCCGGCATGCGCGGCCTGATGGCCAAGCCGGACGGCTCGATCATCGAGACGCCGATTACCTCGAACTTCCGCGAGGGCCTCAACGTTCTGCAGTACTTCATTTCGACCCACGGTGCGCGCAAGGGCCTCGCCGACACGGCGCTGAAGACCGCCAACTCGGGCTACCTGACGCGCCGCCTGGTGGACGTCACCCAGGATCTCGTGGTGACCGAAGACGATTGCGGCACGCAGCAAGGCTTCGCCATGAAGGCGCTGGTCGAGGGCGGCGAGGTGGTCGAGGCGCTGCGCGAGCGCATTCTAGGCCGCGTCGTCGTCAGCGACGTGCTCAATCCGGAGACGCAGGACGTGTTGTTCCCGACAGGCCACCTGCTCGATGAGGATGCCGTGGACCTCATCGAATCCCTCGGCGTGGATGAGGTGCGCGTGCGCACCCCGCTCAACTGCGAGACTCGCTACGGCCTGTGCGCCAAGTGCTATGGCCGTGATCTCGGCCGCGGCACCCTGGCGAACGTCGGCGAAGCGGTCGGCGTCATTGCCGCCCAGTCCATCGGCGAGCCGGGTACCCAGCTCACCATGCGCACCTTCCACGTCGGCGGTGCGGCTTCGCGCGCGGCCGCGGCTTCGCAAATCGAGGCCAAGTCGGCCGGCACGGTGCGCTTCACGCAGAACATGCGCTACGTCACCAACCCGAAGGGCGAGAAAGTCGTCATTGCCCGCTCGGCGGAAGTACTGGTGACCGACGACCACGGCCGCGAACGCGAGCGTCACAAGGTGCCCTACGGCGCCATGCTGTCCGTCGATGACGGCAAGCTCATCAAGGCCGGCGTCCAGCTGGCGACTTGGGATCCGCATACCCGCCCGATCGTTACCGAATACGCCGGCACGGTGAAGTTCGAGAACGTCGAGGAAGGCGTTACCGTTACCAAGCAGATCGACGAGGTGACCGGCCTGTCGACCCTGGTCGTCATCGACCCGAAGCGCCGCGCCGGCTCCCCCTCCAAGGGCCTGCGTCCGCAGGTGAAGCTGATCGATGCGCGTGGCGACGAAGTCAAGATCCACGGCACAGACCATTCCGTGACCATCACCTTCCAGGTCGGCTCGATCATTACTGTGAAGGACGGCCAGGAGGCCGCGGTCGGCGATATCCTGGCGCGCATCCCGCAGGAATCGTCCAAGACGCGCGACATCACGGGCGGTTTGCCGCGTGTGGCCGAATTGTTCGAAGCCCGCTCGCCCAAGGACGCCGGCATGCTGGCGGAAGTCACCGGCACGGTTTCCTTCGGCAAGGACACCAAGGGCAAGCAGCGCCTGGTCATCACCGAGCCCGACGGCACGGCCCACGAGTACCTGATCCCGAAAGACAAGCACGTCATGGCCCATGACGGCCAGGTGGTGAACCGTGGCGAATTCATCGTGGACGGCCCGGCCGACCCGCATGACATCCTGCGCCTCAAGGGCGTCGAAGAGCTGGCCCGCTACATCATCGACGAAGTGCAGGACGTGTACCGCCTGCAGGGCGTGAAGATCAACGACAAGCACATCGAAGTAATCGTGCGGCAGATGCTGCGCCGCGTCGTCATCACCGATCCGGGCGATACCCCCTTCATCCGCGAGGAGCAGGTGGAGCGTGCGGAGGTGCTGGACGAGAACGACAAGGCCGCCGCCGCCGGCAAGCGCCCGGCCGAGTATCAGTACATGCTGCTGGGCATCACCAAGGCTTCGCTGTCCACGGACTCGTTCATCTCGGCGGCTTCCTTCCAGGAAACCACCCGGGTGCTGACCGAGGCGGCGATCATGGGCAAGCGCGACGAGTTGCGCGGCCTCAAGGAGAACGTCATCGTCGGCCGCCTCATCCCGGCGGGCACTGGCCTGGCGTATCACCGCACGCGGCGCATGCAGGCGGTGGGCGAGGACATCGCCGGCGGGCGCGGCCTGTCCCTAGAGGAAGGAACGGCTGCGGAAGACATCCAGGCCGGTTGACGCTGGCCAAAAAGCTCCATATAATCCGGCCTCTTTGCGTGCGGCGACGCGTATTTCCGCGCCGCAGCAAAACAAGCAATCCTGAGGCGGCGAACTAGGTTTCGGGCAAAGCGTCATTGCCCGCGTTCTAGTCAAAAGAGCCGCCTCGGTTTTTTGGGAAACACGAAAATATGCCAACAATCAACCAGCTAGTCCGCAAGCCGCGCAAGGCGCCGCAGACCAAGAGCAAGGTGCCGGCGCTCGCTGCCTGTCCGGCGAAGCGCGGCGTGTGCACTCGCGTGTATACGACGACCCCGAAAAAACCAAACTCGGCGCTGCGCAAAGTGGCGAAAGTGCGTCTGACCAACGGCTTCGAGGTGATCTCGTACATCGGCGGTGAAGGCCACAATCTGCAGGAGCACTCGGTGGTGCTGATCCGCGGCGGCCGCGTGAAGGATTTGCCGGGCGTGCGCTATCACATCGTACGCGGCAGCCTGGATACTCAGGGCGTCAAGGACCGCAAGCAGTCCCGCTCGAAGTACGGCGCCAAGCGTCCGAAGGCCGCCTGACGGCCGGTTGATTGATAAGAGTCAGAGGGAAACATGCCAAGACGCAGAGAAGTACCGAAACGCGACGTTCTGCCGGACCCGAAGTTCGGCAGCCAGGATCTGGCGAAGTTCGTCAACGTGCTGATGATGAGTGGCAAGAAATCAGTTGCCGAGCGCATCATCTACGGCGCTTTCGCTCAGATCCAGACCAAATCCGGCAAGGATCCGCTTGAGGTGTTCACCCTGGCGGTGAACAACGTCAAGCCGGCGGTCGAGGTCAAGAGCCGTCGTGTCGGCGGTGCCAACTACCAGGTGCCTGTGGAAGTCCGTCCGACTCGCCGCGCCGCGCTGGCCATGCGCTGGATCCGCGAGGCGGCGCGCAAGCGCGCGGAGAAGTCCATGGGCGCCCGCCTGGCCGGCGAGTTGCTGGAGGCGGCCGAGGGTCGCGGCGGCGCGGTGAAGAAGCGCGAGGAAGTGCACCGCATGGCCGATGCCAACAAGGCGTTCGCGCACTACCGCTTCTGACGAGTTGCCGGGCGGAACAAGGCCCGGTGTTGATTTGAGAGATTTTCCGCCACGGCACTGAATTGTGCCATGGCGGTTTGGTTTAGATAAGGCAGGTTAGGCAAGTGGCACGCACGACCCCGATTGAGCGCTATCGCAACATAGGCATCAGTGCCCACATTGATGCCGGCAAAACCACGACCACGGAGCGCATCCTCTTCTATACAGGCGTTTCGCACAAGATCGGCGAGGTGCATGATGGCGCCGCCGTCATGGACTGGATGGAGCAGGAGCGCGAGCGCGGCATCACCATCACGTCTGCCGCCACCACCTGCTTCTGGAAGGGGATGGACGGCAAGCATCCCGAGCACCGCATCAATATCATCGATACCCCCGGCCACGTGGACTTCACCATCGAGGTGGAGCGCTCGATGCGCGTGCTGGACGGCGCCTGCATGGTGTATTGCGCCGTGGGCGGCGTGCAGCCCCAGTCGGAGACGGTGTGGCGCCAGGCCAACAAGTACAAGGTGCCGCGTCTGGCCTTCGTGAACAAGATGGACCGCCAGGGCGCGGACTTCTTCAAGGTCTACGAGCAGATGAAGACGCGCCTGAAGGCCAACCCGGTGCCCTTGCAGGTGCCGATCGGCGCCGAGGAGAACTTCGAAGGCGTCATCGACCTCATCCGCATGAAAGCCATCTACTGGGATGAAGCCAGCCAGGGCATGAAGTTCGATCTGCGCGAGATTCCCGCCAATCTGGCCGACAAAGCCCAGGAGTGGCGCGAGAAGATGCTCGAGGCGGCGGCGGAAGCCAACGAAGAGCTGATGAACAAGTATCTCGAAGAGGGCAATCTCTCCGAGGCGGACACCAGGGCGGGCCTGCGCCAGCGCACCATCGCCAGCGAGATCGTGCCCATGCTGTGCGGCTCCGCCTTCAAGAACAAGGGCGTGCAGGCCATGCTGGATGCCGTCATCGAACTGCTGCCGGCGCCGACCGACATTCCGCCGGTCAAGGGCCACCTGGAGAACGACCAGGAAGGCGAGCGCAAGGCCTCGGACGACGAGCCCTTCGCCGGCCTGGCGTTCAAGATCATGACCGACCCCTATGTCGGCCAGTTGACCTTCTTCCGCGTCTATTCCGGCGTGGTGAATTCGGGCGACACGATCTACAACCCGGTCAAGGGCCGCAAGGAGCGCATCGGACGCATCCTGCAGATGCACGCCAACCAGCGTCAGGAAATCAAGGAAGTGCGCGCCGGTGACATTGCCGCCGCGGTCGGCTTGAAAGAGGCGACCACCGGCGAGACTCTGTGCGATCCGGACAAGGTCATCACCCTCATGAAGATGGTGTTCCCCGAGCCGGTGATCCACGTTGCCGTCGAGCCCAAGACCAAGGCCGACCAGGAAAAGATGGGCATCGCGCTGAACCGCCTGGCCCAGGAAGATCCGTCCTTCCGCGTGCGCACGGACGAGGAATCGGGCCAGACCATCATCTCCGGCATGGGCGAATTGCACCTGGAAATTCTGGTCGACCGCATGAAGCGCGAGTTCGGCGTGGAAGCCAACGTCGGCGCGCCGCAGGTGGCCTACCGCGAGGCGATCAAGAAAAGCGCCGAGATCGAGGGCAAGTTCATCAAGCAGTCCGGCGGCCGCGGCCAGTACGGCCACGTCTGGCTCAGGCTGGAGCCGAACGAGGCGGGCAAGGGCTTCGAATTCGTTGACGCCATCAAGGGCGGTGCGGTGCCGCGCGAATTCATTCCGGCGGTGGAAAAGGGCCTCATCGAGACGCTGCCGAATGGCGTGCTGGCCGGTTTCCCGGTGGTGGATGTCAAGGTTACCCTGTTCGACGGCTCCTACCACGACGTAGACTCGAACGAGAACGCGTTCAAGATGGCGGCCTCCATGGCCTTCAAGGACGGCATGCGCAAGGCCAGCCCGACGCTGCTTGAACCGATGATGGCCGTCGAGGTGGAGACGCCCGAGGATTTCATGGGCAACGTCATGGGCGATCTGTCCGGTCGCCGTGGCATGGTGCAGGGCATGGAAGACCAGGTCGGCGGCATCAAGCTGGTCAAGGCGGAGGTTCCGCTGGCCGAGATGTTCGGCTACTCGACTACGCTGCGCTCGCTCTCCCAGGGCCGCGCCACTTACTCGATGGAATTCAAGCACTACTCCGAGGCGCCGAAGAACGTCGCCGAGGCGATCATCAACAAGAAATAGCGATTTGTTAGAGGTA
>PNJM01000158.1 GCA_013821865.1 Rhodocyclaceae bacterium | reverse complement strand
TAAAAAACCCGGCGCAGCCAAGCGACCGGGTTTCCCCTCGCTTTAGCTGCATTTTTAACGCGCCCGCAAGCTGATATCAAATCGGCGCAGTTGGAAAACTACACTCCTAGCCGACCCCTGTCAATCGGCCACCACCAGGTTCAGATCGAGTTGCGCCGTCTCGCCGTCTTCCGACAGATTCTTGGCGCCATTGCGCTGGTCCTCGACGCTCGACAGATATGCGGCGGTAACGTCGCCGGTAACGTACACGCCGTCGAAGCACGAGGTCTCGAAGCAGGTGATGGACGGATTGATGGAATGGACGGCGGCCTTGAGCGCGTCGAGGTCCTGGTAGATCAGTCCATCGGCGCCGATCTCGCGGCAGATCTCCTCGTCGGTGCGATCGCTGGCGATCAACTCGCCGCGCGTCGGCATGTCGATGCCATACACGTTGGCGAAACGCACCGGCGGCGCGGCCGAGGCGAAATAAACCTTGCGCGCACCGGCGTCGCGCGCCATCTGCACGATTTCCCTGCTGGTCGTACCGCGCACGATCGAATCGTCCACCAGCAGCACGCTCTTGCCCTTGAACTCCTGGGCGATGGTGTTGAGCTTCTGGCGCACCGACTTCCTGCGCTGCGCCTGGCCCGGCATGATGAAGGTGCGACCGATGTAGCGGTTCTTGACGAAGCCCTCGCGGTACGGCAGCTTCAGACACGTGGCCAGTTCCATGGCCGACGGACGGCTGGAATCGGGGATCGGGATCACCGCGTCGATCTCGATGTGCGGCAACGTATGCTTGATCTTGTCCGCCAGGTACTCGCCCATCTTGACGCGCGTTTCATAGACGGAAATGCCGTCGATGAGCGAGTCTGGACGGGCCAGATAGACGAACTCGAAGATGCACGGGGCACGCATGGTCCGCTCGGCGCACTGCTTGCTGTGGAAATTGCCCTGGATATCCACCAGAACCGCCTCGCCCGGTGCCACATCGCGCATGATCTGGAAGCCCAGCGTGTCGAGCGCCACGCTTTCGGAAGCGACGAGATATTCATTGCCTTCCGGCGCCGCATTCCGGCCGACGATGAGCGGCCGGATGCCGAAAGGATCGCGGAAGGCGAGCAGGCCATAGCCGGCAATCATGGCCACCACGGCGTAGGCGCCGCGCACGCGACGGTGTACGCCTGCCACCGCCTTGAAGATGGTCTCGGCATCCAGCTGGTAGCCGGTCGCGGCCGCCTGCAACTCGTGCGCCAGCACGTTGAGCAGCACTTCGGAGTCCGAGTTGGTGTTGATGTGTCGCAGGTCCTGCAGGAACATCTCGCGCTTGAGCTCCTCGGCATTGGTCAGGTTGCCGTTGTGCGCGAGCATCAGGCCGAAGGGGGAATTCACGTAGAAGGGCTGCGCCTCGGCCGAGTTGTAGGCCGAGCCGGCCGTCGGGTAGCGGCAATGGGCAATGCCCCAGTTGCCCTCCAGGCTGCGCATGTTGCGCGTGCGGAAGACGTCGCGCACCAGCCCCTGGCCCTTGTGCATGTGGAATACGCCGGCCTCGGCCGTGGCTATGCCGGCCGCGTCCTGGCCGCGGTGCTGCAGCACCTGCAGGCCGTCATAGAGAAGCTGATTGACCGGCGTCGTCGCAACGACGCCCAGAATTCCGCACATCCCGCACCACCTATCGGTACTTGATCCGTTTCGCCACCGCCGGCGGCAACCAGGGCTTGATCGCCAGCACCGCCGTCTCCAGCGGCGGGGCAAGCCATGCCTCGCGCCACCACGCCTGCTGCGGCAAGGCCGTCAGCCCGCCGATCAGCACCGCCGCCAGTACTACAAGGGCACCGCGTGCGACGCCGAACACGGCACCGAGCAGCCGGTCCAGCGGCCCCAGGCCGATCGCACGCAACAGCCGGGACACCGCAAAGCGGAGCAGCGCAACGAGTACCAGCACGGCCACGACTACTACGGCAAATCCGGCGATGTACTGTAGTGCCGGCTCCTTGATCCAGCCGGAAAATACCGGTGCAAGGTCCGGCGCCAGGGCGCGGCCGGAAAGGAAAGCGGCCACCCACGCGGCCAGCCCCAGGGCCTCGCTGACGATGCCGCGCCAGGCGCCCAGCAAAACCGAGGCGGCAACCACCGCCAGCACCGCATAATCGAAAACCGTCATCGTGCGCAGGCCTGCTATTTCTGCGCGACGACGCCATCCACTCCAATGCGCTTCAGCCTCTCCCGCGCCCTCTCTGCCGCTTCCTTGCTCGGGAAGGGGCCGGCGCGTACGCGCGTCTTCTTGACGCCGTCGGAAACCAGCGGCTCCACATAGAAATTGTAGCCCTGCTCCTTGAGCTTTGCCTGGAGATTGCGGACATTGGTCGGATCGCGATAGGCGCCGATCTGGACGATCCATTGCTCCCCCCCGTTCAGGGCGGCCTCGGCGCGTGCCTGGTCGGCCTTTGGCGGCTCCGGGTTCGCCGGCTCGCTCTTGGAAGGCTCGGCCTTGGCAGCAGGGGTATCCGGCTTGACGGCCGACTGGAGCCTGGCTTCGGGAACGGTTGCCGGTGGCAGCGGCGTCGGCGTCGAACCCGGCTTGACCGGCAGGATGCGCGAGGTGAACGAACCGGCGTCCTGGTTCGGAATGCGGATCTGGATGTCCTGCGCCACCGGCTTCGGCTCCTGGTCCATGACCATCGGCAGCATGATCGCAGCCAGCACCGCCAGCGCAATGGCGCCGACAAGACGCCGTCGCGCGCGCTTTTTCAGCTCAAGTTGCGAGTCGTTTTCGCTCATCGTCTATCGCGCGCAGCACATCGGCTACTGTAAGGAAGGAGCCAAAAACGACAATTCTATCATTTTCCCCCGCCCGCTCCCGCGCTGCCCGCCATGCTTGTGCAGGCGACGCAAAGCTTCCCGTCGGGACAACCCCCTGCTGCGCCAGGATGCCGGCCAGATCCTCCGCGGAGGCGCCGCGGGGGCCGTCCAGGGTCGCCACCAGCCAGCGGTCGATGCGCCCCTTGAGCCGCTTGACTACCCCGGCGATGTCCTTGTCGCGGAGCATGCCAAACACCGCCCAGGTCTGCGGATGGAAGGCCTCATTTGCCAAATAAGCGCCGAGGTTGTCGGCCAGCACGCCCGCCGCCTGCGGATTGTGGCCGACGTCCAGCACCACCGTGGGCCGGCCCGGCAGCACCTGGAACCGACCGGGCAACTCGACTTCGGCGAGGCCGCGCCGAATATCCTGCATGGAGACCGGCAGCACATCGCCCAGCGCATCGAGCGCCGCCATGACGGTACTGGCGTTGGCCAACTGGATCGCACCCCGCAGGGCGGGATGGGCCAACCCGCCCCTGCGGGTTACAACATCGCCGCTGCGGCCCCACCAAGTCCATTGGCCCGGCTCGGCGGTCCAGCCGAAATCGCGCCCGAGCACCCGCAAGTCGGCAGCGATCCTGCGCGCATGCTCGATCACGCTGGCCGGCGGCTGCGCATCGCCCACGATGGCCGGCTTGCCGGCGCGGAAAATGCCGGCCTTCTCGTGGCCGATTGCCTCCCGCGTATCGCCCAGGTATTCGGTGTGGTCGATGTCGATGGCGGCAACGACGGCGCAATCGGCGTCGAAGGCATTCACTGCATCAAGCCGCCCGCCCAACCCCACCTCGAGAATCACGGCATCGATACCTGCCGCGGCAAAGGCTTCCCAGGCCGCCAGGGTGCCGAACTCGAAATAGGTGAGCGGTATGCCTCCGCGTAGCCGTTCAACCCGGACGAATGCCGCGCACAGTACCGCATCGTCCACGGGTTTTCCGTCGATACGCACGCGCTCGTTGTAGCGCAGCAGATGCGGCGAGGTGTACAAGCCGACGCGGTAGCCGGCGCAGAGCAGAATGCGCTCCAGCATGGCGCAGGTGGAGCCCTTGCCGTTGGTGCCGCCGACGATGATGACGGGCACACGCTGCTCGATGCCCAGCGCCCGCTTTACATCCAGCACGCGGTCGAGGCCGAGCTCGATCGGCTGCGCGTGCAGGCGCTCGATATGCGTCAGCCAATCGGAAAGCGATTCAGGCATAAAAGCAAGGCGCCAAGACGCCCGGAGCGCCAAGCTTGACTGCCGCTCCTGGCGACCCTGGCGTCCTGGCGGTTCATTGAACGGCGGGAATTCTCTGCAGCAGCGTCAGCAATGCGGCCAGCTTGTCGCGCATCTCGCGCCGGTCGACGATCATGTCGAGGGCGCCTTTCTCCAGCAGGAACTCGGCGCGCTGGAAGCCTTCGGGCAGTTTCTCGCGCACGGTCTGTTCGATCACGCGCGGCCCGGCGAAGCCGATCAGCGCGCCCGGCTCGGCGATGACCACGTCGCCGACGAAGGCGAAGCTGGCGGAAACGCCGCCCATGGTGGGATCGGCCAGCACCGAAATGAACGGCAGCCGGTGTGCCGAGAGCTGCGTCACGGCCGCCGTGGTCTTGGCCATCTGCATGAGCGAATACAGGCCCTCCTGCATGCGCGCTCCGCCCGTGGCGGTGATGCAGACGAAGGGCATCTGCTGCTCCACCGCCAGACGGACGCCGCGCACGAAGCGCTCGCCCACCACCGAGCCCATCGAGCCGCCCATGAAGTCGAACTCGAACGCGGCAATAACCACGGGCAATGTCTTCACCGCGCCCTGCATCACCACAAGGGCGTCGCTCTCGTCGGTTTCCTCCGCCGCGGCATTGAGCCGCTCGGCATAACGCTTGCTGTCCTTGAACTTGAGCGGATCGACCGGCAGTACCTCGGCGCCGATCTCGAAGCGTCCCTCGGGATCGAGCAGCATGTCGAGACGGGCCCGGGCGCGCAGGCGGTGATGATGGCCGCACTTGGGGCAAACGCTGAGATTTTTTTCGAGATCGGAAGTATAGAGCGTCGCCTCGCAGCTCGGGCACTTGCACCACAGGCCCTCGGGAATGGACTTCTTGGCGCCCTCGGCGCGCTTGATCTTGGGAGGGAGAAGCTTCTGCAACCAGCTCATTTGGCTGTCTCCTTCTGTATTGTCAGCCCGTCCATCGCCGCGCGGATGCCGCTCAGGAAAGCTTTCACATTCGCGGCGGCAAGATCGCGCGGGCTCTTCTCTATTTCCTCGATAATGCGGCTGCCGATCACCACGGCATCGGCCACTGCTGCAATGCGCCGCGCGCTCTCCGCGTCGCGGATGCCGAAGCCCACGCCAACCGGCATGCCCACCTTGCTGCGGATGTGCGGAATGCGCCGGGCCACTTCATCCAGATCGAGATGGCCGGCACCGGTCACGCCCTTCAGCGAGACGTAATAGATGTAGCCGCTGCCCACCTGCGCCACTTGGCCGAAGCGTTCCTCAGTCGATGTCGGTGCCAGCAGGAAGATCGGATCGATGCCGGCCGCGCGCATCTTGGCGGCGAAATCGACGCATTCCTCAGGCGGATAATCAACCACCAGCACGCCGTCCACGCCGGCCTCCTTCGCCGCCGCGGCAAATGCTTCGGCGCCCATGGACTCGATCGGATTGGCATACCCCATGAGCACGACGGGGGTCTTCGCGCCGGCGGCGCGGAACTCGCGCACCATGGCGAGCACCCGGCGCAGCGACACGCCGTGCCTCAACGCCCGCTCGGAAGCGCGCTGGATGGTCGGGCCGTCCGCCATCGGATCGGAGAACGGTACGCCCAGCTCGATGATATCGGCCCCGCCCTCGACCAGGGCGCGCATCAGCGGCAGCGTGAACGCGGGCTCGGGGTCGCCGGCGGTGATAAAGGGGATCAGCGCCCTGCGGCCCTGCGACGCAAGCTGCTCGAACGTGGTGCGAATTTTCGACATGTCAGAACTCGATGCCGGATTTCTCCGCCACCGTATGCATATCCTTGTCGCCGCGGCCGGAGAGATTCACCAGCAGCAGCTTGTCCCTGGGCAGCGTCGGCGCCAGCTTGGCGGCATAGGCCAGCGCGTGGGAGGACTCCAGCGCCGGGATGATGCCTTCGTAGCGGCACAAGGCATGAAACGCCGCCAGCGCCTCGTCATCCGTCACCGCGACATACTCGGCGCGATGGCTGTCCTTCAGCCAGGCGTGCTCGGGCCCGACGCCGGGGTAGTCGAGGCCGGCCGAAATCGAGTGCGTCTCGATGATCTGCCCATTCTCGTCCTGCAGCAGATAGGTCCGGTTGCCGTGCAGCACACCGGGCCGGCCGGCGATCAGCGAGGCGGAATGATGGCCGGTGGCCAGGCCATAGCCCGCCGCCTCGACGCCGATCAGCTTCACGGCCTCGTCCTCGATGTAGTCGTAGAAGATGCCCATGGCATTGGAGCCGCCGCCGACGCAGGCGATCACGGCATCGGGCTGGCGGCCGGCAAGCTCGGGCATCTGCACACGGCATTCCTCGCCGATGATCGACTGGAA
>PNJM01000157.1 GCA_013821865.1 Rhodocyclaceae bacterium | reverse complement strand
CCTTGTCCACGCTGGTCCGGTAGCAGCCTTCGCCGTCGGTGGTTGCCCGGGCGTTGCCGCGCGCATCCTTCTCCACGCCGAGCTCGTCCAGCATGCCGCCGACCGGGCCGAGGAAGCCCATGGCGAGGAAGGCAAGGTCGGCCTTGACGAGGAACTCGCTGCCCGGGATCTCGCTCATCTTGCCGTCCTTCCATGCGAGGCGGATGACCTTGAGCGCGTTCAGCTTGCCTTTCTCGCCGATGAATTCCTTGGTCGCAACCGACCAGTCGCGGCTGCAGCCCTCTTCGTGCGAGGAAGAGGTGCGCAGCTTCATCGGCCAATAGGGCCAGGTGAGGTCCTTGTTCTCCTTCACCGGCGGCTGGGGCAGCAGTTCGAACTGGGTGACGCTGGCCGCGCCGTGGCGATTCGAGGTGCCGACGCAGTCGGAACCGGTATCGCCGCCGCCGATCACGACGACGCGCTTGCCCTTGGCGGAGATTTCATTCTTGCCATCGCCCGCGACTTCCTTGTTCTGCGGGATGAGGAAGTCGAGGGCGAAATGCACGCCGTCCAGTTCGCGGCCGGGGATCGGCAGGTCGCGCGGGTTCTCCGCGCCTCCCGCCAGAACCACGGCATGGAAGTCCTTCAGCAGCCGCTTCGGCGTCACGGTCGTGACGGCATCGTTGGCCACGCCCCTGGGCAGCGCGCTTTGGGTCACCATCACACCTGTGCGGAAAGTGACGCCCTCAACCGCGAGCTGGGCCATGCGCCAGTCGATCAGGCGCTTGTCGAGCTTGAAGTCGGGGATGCCGTAGCGCATCAGGCCGCCGATGCGGCTGTTCTTCTCGAACACGGTGACGTCGTGGCCCGCGCGCGCGAGCTGCTGCGCAGCGGCAAGGCCCGCCGGACCGGAGCCGACGACGGCCACCTTCTTGCCCGTCTTGCGCCGCGGGGGCTGCGGCAGGACCCAGCCGTTCTCCCCCGCCTTGTCGATGATGGCGTGCTCGATCGACTTGATGCCGACGGCGTCGTCGTTGATGTTCAGCGTGCACGCCGCCTCGCAGGGTGCCGGGCAGACGCGGCCGGTGACTTCGGGAAAGTTGTTGGTCGAATGCAGGACCTCGATGGCCTCCCTCCACTTGCCGCGGTAAACGAGATCGTTCCAGTCCGGAATGATGTTGTTCACCGGGCAGCCGCTCGAGCAGAACGGAATGCCGCAGTCCATGCAGCGCGCGCCCTGGATCGCCGCCTGTTCATCGCCCAGGTGCTGGACGAACTCGCGGTAGTGCTTCAGCCGCTCTTCCTTCGCCTCGTGCGCCTCGGCCAGGCGCTGGTATTCCATGAACCCCGTGGGCTTGCCCATGTTACGCCGTCTCCAGTTGCTTCTGTTGCGCCGCCATCTCCCTCAGGGCGCGACGGTACTCGTTCGGCATGACTTTGACGAACTTCGTGCGGTAGCCGTCCCAGTTGTCCAGGATCTTCCTGGCGCGGACGCTTCCGGTGTGCTGCGCGTGCTTTTCGATGAGCGAACGCAGCAACTCGTCGTCGGCACGGCCCAGATGGTGCACCTCCACCTTGCCGTGCGATTCCACCTCGCCCGTCTCGCTGGCGGCTTCTTCCTCGGGCACCGGCTCGAGGGCCACCATGGACAGGTTGCAGCGCTTCTCGAAGCCGCCCGCCTCGTCCAGCACGTAGGCGACGCCGCCCGACATGCCCGCGGCGAAGTTGCGCCCGGTCTGCCCGATCACCACCACCGTGCCGCCGGTCATGTACTCGCAGCCGTGATCGCCGAGCCCCTCGACCACCGCCGTGGCGCCCGAATTGCGCACGGCGAAGCGCTCGCCCGCAACGCCGCGGAAGAAGCACTCGCCGGCGATGGCGCCGTAGAGAACGGTGTTGCCGATGATGATGTTCTCCTCGGGCTTGCCGCGGAAGCCGGCGGACGGCTTGACGACGATGCGCCCGCCCGAGAGGCCCTTGCCGACGTAGTCGTTGGCTTCGCCGGTGAGCTCCAGCGTGATGCCTTTCGCCAGGAAGGCGCCGAAGCTCTGGCCGGCGGTGCCGGAGAGCTTCACGCGGACCGTGTCGTCCGGCAGGCCGGCATGGCCGTAGCGCCTGGCCACCTCGTGCGACAACATCGTGCCGCAGCTGCGGTTCACGTTCCTGATCGCGGTCTCGATCACGACCTTTTCGCGCCTTTCCAGGGCGGGCTTCGCCTTGGCGATGAGCTGATGGTCGAGCGCGCGGGCGAGGCCGTGATCCTGCTCCTCGGCATGGTGGCGCGCCACCTCGGCCGGCACCTCCGGCTGGTGGAATATCTTCGTGAAGTCGAGCCCCTTGGCCTTCCAGTGCTCGATGCCCCGCTTCATGTCGAGCAGGTCGGCACGGCCGATCAGGTCGTCGAACTTGCGGATGCCCATCCGGGCCATCAACTCGCGTGCTTCCTCTGCGACGAAGAAGAAGTAGTTCACGACATGTTCCGGCTCGCCGGTAAATTTCCTGCGCAGCACGGGATCCTGCGTGGCCACGCCCACCGGGCAGGTGTTGAGGTGGCACTTGCGCATCATGATGCAGCCTTCGACGACGAGCGGCGCCGTGGCGAAGCCGAACTCGTCGGCGCCGAGCAGCGCGCCGATCAGCACGTCGCGGCCGGTCTTCATCTGGCCGTCGACCTGCACCCGGATGCGGCCGCGCAGGCGGTTGAGCACGAGCGTTTGCTGCGTCTCGGCCAGGCCCAGCTCCCACGGCGTGCCCGCATGCTTGATCGACGACAGCGGGGACGCGCCGGTGCCGCCGTCGTGGCCGGCGATCACGACATGGTCGGACTTGGCCTTGGCGACGCCTGCGGCGACCGTGCCGACGCCGACTTCCGACACCAGCTTGACCGAAATGGAGGCGTTCGGGTTGGCGTTCTTCAGGTCATGGATGAGCTGCGCCAGATCCTCGATGGAATAGATGTCGTGGTGCGGCGGCGGCGAGATGAGGCCGACCCCCGGCACGGAGAAACGCAGCTTGGCGATGTACTCGGACACCTTGTGGCCGGGCAGCTGGCCGCCCTCGCCGGGCTTGGCACCCTGCGCCATCTTGATCTGGATCTGGTCGGCGGAGGCCAGGTACTCGGCCGTGACGCCGAAGCGGCCCGAGGCCACCTGCTTGATCTTCGAGCGCAGCGAATCGCCCGCCTTCAGCGTGAGGTCGCGCTCGATGCGGTTCCTGCCGATCAGGTCGGCCAGCTTCTCGCCGCCCTTGAGCGTCTGATAGCGCGTCGCATCCTCGCCGCCCTCGCCGGTGTTCGACTTGCCGCCGATGCGGTTCATGGCGATGGCCAGCGTGGTGTGCGCCTCGGTCGAGATGGAGCCGAGCGACATGGCGCCGGTGGCGAAGCGCTTGACGATCTCCCCGGCCGGCTCGACCTCTTCGATCGGCACGGGCTTGCCGGCCGGCTTGATCTCGAACAGGCCGCGCAGCGTCATGTGGCGCCTGGTCTGGTCGTTGATGAGCCTGGCGTACTCCTTGTACGTCTCGTACTTGCCGGAGCGGGTCGCATGCTGCAGCTTGGCGATCGAGTCGGGCGTCCACATGTGCTCCTCGCCGCGCACGCGCCAGGCGTACTCGCCGCCGGCATCGAGCGCGCCGGCCAGCACGGGGCCGCCGTCGAACGCCTCGCCATGCGTGCGCACCGCCTCCTCGGCCACCTCGGCCAAGCCGATGCCCTGCACGCTGCTGGGCGTGCCGGTGAAGTACTGGCCGACGAAGGCCGAGTTGAGGCCGATCGCCTCGAAAATCTGCGCGCCGCAGTAGGACTGGTAGGTGGAAATGCCCATCTTGGACATCACCTTGAGCAGGCCTTTGTTGGTGGCCTTGATAAAGCGCTTCTTGGCTTCCTTCGGCTCGACGTTGCCGGACAAGGTCGGCGCGATGTCCGCCAGCGTCTCGAAGGCCAGCCACGGGCAGACGGCCTCGGCGCCGTAGCCGGCAAGCAGGGCGAAGTGGTGCACCTCGCGCGCCGAGCCGGTGTCGACCACCAGGCCGGCGCTGGTGCGCAGGCCCTTGCGCACCAGGTGATGGTGCACGCCGCTGACGGCGAGCAGCGCGGGGATCGCCACGCGGCTGCGCGAGACGGCGCGGTCGGACAGGATCAGCACGTTGTATTCGCCCACCGCCTTTTCCGCGGCGGCGCACAGCGCGGCCATGGCCTTTTCCATGCCGGCGGCGCCCTGCTCGGCAGGGTAGGTGATGTCGAGCACGAGCGAACGGAAGCGCCCGCCGGTGAGCTTGTCGATCTCCTTCAGCTTGGCCAGGTCCTCGTTCGACAGCACGGGCTGCGTCACTTCCAGGCGCAGCGGCGGATCGGTCTCGTCGACGCCGAGGAGGTTGGGCCTGGGCCCGATGAACGAGGTGAGCGACATGACGATCTCCTCGCGGATCGGGTCGATCGGCGGGTTCGTCACCTGGGCGAAGAGCTGCTTGAAGTAGTTGTAGAGCGGCTTGTTCTTGCTCGACAGCACCGGCAAGGCGGAGTCGTTGCCCATCGAGCCGGTGGCTTCCTCGCCGGCCGCCGCCATCGGCGCCATGATGAACTTGATGTCTTCCTGCGTGTAGCCGAAGGCCTGTTGCGTATCGAGGAGCGATTCCTCGAGCGCCGGCTTGCCGTCGACGGCGGGCAGATCGGCGAGGAAGCAGCGCGACTTCTCGACCCACTCGGCGTAGGGCTTGGCGGTGGAGAGGCTCTTTTTCAGCTCGACATCGTCGATGATGCGGCCCTGTTCGAGGTCGATGAGGAACATCTTGCCCGGCTGCAGGCGCCACTTCTTGACGATCTTTTCGTCGGGAATCGGCAGCACGCCGATCTCGGAGGACATCACCACCATGTCGTCGTCGGTGACGAGGTAGCGCGCCGGGCGCAGGCCGTTGCGGTCGAGCGTGGCGCCGATCTGGCGGCCGTCGGTGAAGGCCACGGCGGCGGGGCCGTCCCACGGCTCCATCATGGCAGCGTAGTACTCGTAGAAGGCGCGCCGCTCCTCGTCCATGAGCGGATTGCCGGCCCAGGCTTCGGGAATCAGCAGCATCATGGCGTGGGCCAGGCTGTAGCCGCCCATCACCAGCAGTTCGAGCGCGTTGTCGAAGGAGGCCGAGTCGGACTGGCCGTCGTAAATGAGGGGCCAGATCTTCTTCAGGTCCTCGCCCAGCACCGGCGACGAGATTGCCTGCTGCCGCGCCCGGATCCAGTTGACGTTGCCGCGCAGGGTGTTGATCTCGCCGTTGTGGGCGATCATGCGGAAGGGATGGGCCAGATCCCAGGTCGGGAAGGTGTTGGTGGAGAAGCGCTGGTGCACCAGGGCGAGCGCGGTCACCATGCGCTCGTCGCGCAGGTCCAGATAGTACTCGCCGACCTGGTTGGCCAGCAGCATGCCCTTGTACAGCACCGTGCGCGCCGACATCGACGGCACGTAGAAGGTCTTGCCTTCGGAAAGCTTGAGCGCCTGGATGGCGTGGCCGGAAGCCTTGCGGATGATGTACAGCTTGCGCTCCAGGGCGTCGGCGTCGGCAATGCCGGGGCCTTTGCCGATGAAGACCTGGCGCACCACCGGCTCGAGATCCTTCGCCGCCTGGGCCAGACCGCGGTTGTCGCGCGGCACGTCGCGCCAGCCGAGCAGCGCCTGGCCTTCGGCCTCGATCGTGCGCTCGATGGCCTGCTCGCAGGCACGCCGGTCGGCCTCCCTGCGCGGCAGGAACACCATGCCGACGCCGTATTCGCCGGCGGACGGCAGGGCCACGTCCTGCTGCGCCATTTCCTCGCGGAAAAAGCGGTCCGGGGTCTGGATCAGGATGCCGGCGCCGTCGCCGAGCAGCGGATCGTAGCCGGTGGCGCCGCGATGCTCGAGGTTTTCCAGGATCCGCAGACCCTGCTCGATGATGGCGTGGCTCTTTCTGTTCTTGATGTTGACGACGAAGCCGACGCCGCACGCGTCATGTTCGTTGGCGGGGTCGTACAGCCCCTGGCTGCGGGGGAGGGCCATCTCAGAGCGCCTCCGCCGGGCCGCCCCAAGGAGGCGCGGCCAATGAATTGTGAGCGTAGCGATCAACAGCCCCCCCCTTCCTCGGGAAGGGGGGCAGGGGGTAGGTCATAATTTCCTCGACACTGATTCGTCACCGGCCTGTCTGCCGGAGGGCCGCGCCCGTGTTGGGATTGCATGCGGGCTGCGGCCGATAAAAAGCCGGCGCACAAGGAACGCACCGGCTTCTGCGAAACCTTTAGGGCGAACCGCGAAATATACCGCCAAACGGCGGCTTCTTCAACAAGGAATGCTCCGGACGGCTATCGAGGGGGTTTATATCTCGCCAACCGCGAACAGGCGCCGATGTTCGCGTATGGCATAGCGATCCGTCATGCCGGCGACGTAGTCGGCCACGGCCCGCGCCTTGTCGTTGCGCGCCATC
>PNJM01000156.1 GCA_013821865.1 Rhodocyclaceae bacterium | reverse complement strand
GCTTCGTCACCGCCCCCATCGCCCGCGAATTCGGCGTCGCGCACCTCGTCGCCACCGAGCCGGAACAATCGGGCTGCGAGTTCACCGGCGGCGTGAGGGGAACGCCCTGCTTCCGCGAGGGCAAGGTGACGCGCGTCGATGAATGGCTCGACGGGCTGGGTTATGACTGGCGGAGTTTCGGGCGCAGCCTCTTCTACAGCGACTCGCTCAACGACCTGCCGCTGCTGGGCAGAGTGAGCGACCCCGTCGCCGTCGACCCGGATGCCACGCTGGAGCGCCATGCCCGAGAGAACGGCTGGCCCATCATCAGTCTAAGGTCTTGATCTCCTGTATCATTGCGCCCTTTCCCGAGGCTCCGGCTCCTTACTCCACCTAATGATCCGCAAGTTCCTGCGCCGTGTTTTCAGCAAATCCGCGCCTTCGCACGCACCGGCGCTGATTCCCGTCGAACGCCACCATGTCCGCCGCGAATCGATTTCCCCGGCCGCGCGCAATACGGTTTCCCGTCTGCAGGAGCATGGCCACAAGGCCTATGTCGTCGGCGGCGCCGTGCGCGACGTGCTCGCCGGCATCGAACCGAAGGATTTCGACGTCGCCACGGACGCCACGCCGGAACAGGTGCGCGGCATCTTCCGCCGCTCGCGCATCATCGGCCGGCGCTTCCGCATCGTGCATGTAATGAGCGGCGGCGAGACCATCGAAGTCTCCACCTTCCGCGCCGGCAACGACGTCGAATCGGAGAAGGATGAGCACGGCCGCGTCCTGCGCGACAACGTCTTCGGCAACCTGGAGGAAGACGCGGCGCGGCGCGATTTCACCATCAACGCCCTCTACTACAATCCGACCGACGAGACCATCACCGACTACCACCACGGCTTCGCCGATCTGAAGCAGAAGACCCTGCGCATGATCGGCGACCCTCGGCGCCGCTACCGCGAGGATCCGGTGCGAATGCTGCGCGCCGTGCGCATGGCGGCCAAGCTGGGACTGGCCATCGACCCGGCGGCGCGTGCGCCGATTCGCGAGATGGCCGACCTGCTGGAAAACGTGCCGGCGGCGCGCCTCTTCGACGAGATGCTCAAGCTGCTGCTCTCCGGCCATGCCGTCGAGTGTCTCAGGCAGCTGCGCGAGGAAGGGCTGCATCACGGCCTGCTGCCGCTGCTCGATGTCATCATGGAGCAGCCGATGGGCGAGCGCTTCGTCTGGCTCTCCCTCGCCAGCACCGACGCCCGCGTGCGCGACGGCAAGCCGGCATCGCCGGGCTTTCTTTTCGCCACCCTGCTCTGGCACGAAGTCCTGGCCGACTGGGAGCAGCGCAAGCAGCGCGGCGAGTCTTCCATGCCGGCGCTGCATGCGGCGATGGACGAGGTGCTCGACATCCAGGCGGAGAAGCTGGTGATCACGCGGCGCATCGCCGCCGACATCAAGGAAATCTGGACGCTGCAGCCGCGCTTCGAGAACCGCGCGGGGCGGCGGCCGCTGCGCCTGATCGAGCAGCCGCGCTTCAAGGCCGGCCTGGACTTCCTCCTGCTGCGCGCCGAAAGCGGCGAAGCGCCGCAGGAACTGGCCGACTGGTGGCTTGCCTTCCTCGGCGCCGATACCGGGCAGCGGCTCGCCATGCTCTCGCCTGAGAAGAAACCGGCGCGCCGGCGCCGGCGGCGCAAGCCGGGCGGCGAGGCCGTGGATGCAGCCGGCGTCAAGGAGACGGAATGAGCGCCCCGCGGACGGTGCGCGCCTACATCGCCCTGGGCAGCAACCTGGGCGATCCTTCGGCCACCGTGCAGGCGGCGCTGGCGGCGCTCGAAGCCCTGCCGCAGACGACATTGGTTGCCGCCTCCTCGCTCTACCGCAGCGCGCCGGTCGGGCTGAAGAACCAGCCGGATTTCATCAATGCCGTGGCGGCGGCGGACACGCAGCTGTCCGCGCCGGCGCTGCTGAAGGCGTTGTTCGCCATCGAGGCGCGCTTCGGCCGCAGGCGCGAGTTCCATCACGCGCCGCGCACCCTCGATCTCGATCTTTTGCTCTACGGCGATGTGGTAAGCGCCGATCCGCGCCTTACCCTGCCCCACCCGCGCATGCACGAGCGCGCCTTCGTGCTGCTGCCGCTCACGGAGATCGCGCCGGAGGCGGCCATTCCCGGTCATGGGCCGGCCGCCGCGCTGCTGGAAGGCGTCCGCGGCCAGGTCCTGTCCCGACTCGAACCCGTCAAGTCATCCTGATGTTCCCGCAGATCCCCGTCATCCCGCAGACTGCCCTGCTGCCGGCGGCGCCGAGCGTCTTCATGACCTCTTGGTACGCGCACCTGAAGAATCTCAACGTGGACCGCGCTGTGCCTCCTCGGCGCGGTTTGCTTCATCTTCCGCTCCTGGCGGCGGACGGCTATCATGCGCGCTCGATCCTTGGCTGGGCAACGACATGAGCTACCTTGAAAATTCGCGCCCGGTGACGCTGACCGAGCTCGCACGCATGCGCGCCGAGGGCGAGAAGATCGCCGTGCTGACCTGCTACGACGCCAGCTTCGCCGCCCTGCTCGAACGCTGCGGCGTGGACATCCTGCTGGTGGGCGACTCCCTCGGCAACGTGCTGCAGGGCCACTCGTCGACACTGCCGGTGACGCTGGAGCAGATGGCCTACCACACGGGCTGCGTGGCGCGCGGGGCGAAGCGCCCCTTCATCGTTGCCGACATGCCCTTCGGCTCCTATCAGGAAGGCCCGGCGCAGGCCATGCGCTCGGCCGTGCCGCTGATGGCCGCCGGCGCGCAGATGGTCAAGCTGGAAGGCGGCGCCTACATGGCCGGGACGGTGCGCTTCCTCGTCGAGCGCGGCGTGCCGGTATGCGCCCACATCGGCCTCACGCCGCAGTCGGTGCACCAGCTCGGCGGCTACCGCGTGCAGGGCAAGACCAACGAAGCCGCGCAGCAGATGAAGGACGACGCAGCGGCATTGCAGCAGGCCGGCGCGGCCTTGATCGTGCTGGAGATGGTGCCCGCCCCGCTCGCCGCCGAGATCACGCGCACGCTGGCGAGCATGGCTGCCATCGGCATCGGCGCCGGGCGCGACTGCCACGGCCAGGTGCTGGTGCTGCACGACATGCTCGGCGTCTATCCCGGCAAGAAGGCGCGCTTCGTGAAGAACTTCATGGAAGGCGCGGCGAGCATCGACGATGCGGTGAAAGCCTACGTCGCCGCCGTCAAGGACGGTTCCTTCCCGGCCCCCGAGCACTGTTACTGACGATGCGGATCCACGACACCATTACCGGCCTGCGCGCCACCCTGAAGAGCGCCGGCCGCATCGCCTTCGTGCCCACCATGGGCAACCTGCACGAGGGCCACATCGCGCTCATGCGCCAGGCGCAGGCGCACGGCGACGCCGTCGTTTCCAGCCTCTTCGTTAACCGCCTGCAGTTCGGCCCGAAGGAGGACTTCGACACCTACCCGCGCACCTTCGAGGCCGACTGCGAAAAGATGGCGGCGGTCGGCGTGGCGCATCTCTTCGCGCCGGACGAGAAGGAGATGTACCCGACGCCGCAGGCCTACCACGTGCAGCCCGATCCGGCGCAGGCGGACATTCTCGAGGGCGAATTCCGCCCCGGCTTCTTTCGCGGCGTCGCCACCGTGGTGCTGAAACTGTTTTCCATCGTGCAGCCGCAGGCGGCACTGTTCGGCAAGAAGGACTACCAGCAGCTGATGATCCTCCGCAACATGGTGCGGGAATTCGCCCTGCCTATCGAAATCGTTCCCGGCGAAACGGTGCGGGCGGCGGACGGCCTCGCCCTGTCCTCCCGCAACGGCTACCTGTCCGAAGCCGAAAGGGCCGAGGCCCCCAGGCTTTATCGGGCTCTGGATGGGGTTCGGCGCGCCATACAGGCCGGAGAGTGTGATCTGGCGCGGCTGGAGAGACAGGCCATGGCCGAACTCCGCGCCCATGGCTGGTCTCCACAATATGTTGCGGTGCGAAAACAACTTGATCTACAATTGCCGGCCGCTCACGATTCCGGGTTGGTGGTGCTGGGCGCGGCACTCCTTGGGAGCACGCGCCTGATCGACAGCCTGGAAGTTTAGGGCTCCGCCATGCGCTCAGGCCGGCGGTGCGCCAGCAGCGCACATTGCGGGAGAGGAAAACCGCAACCTGCCAGCTACTGAGAGAAGGAGCGACCACGATGCAACGGATGATGCTCAAGTCCAAGCTGCACCGCGTGACGGTCACGCATTCGGAACTGCATTACGAGGGTTCCTGCGCGATCGACGAAGATCTGCTCGATGCAGCGGACATCAAGGAATACCAGCAGATCGACATCTACAACGTGAACAACGGCGAGCGCTTCACCACCTATGCCATCCGCGCCGAACGCGGCAGCGGCGTCATCTCGGTGAACGGCGCAGCGGCCCGCAAGGCCGCGCCGGGCGATCTCCTGATCATCGCCACCTACGCGATGTACGACGAGGCGGAACTCGCGAAGTTCGAGCCGGATTTGGTGTACGTCGATTCGCGCAACCGCATGATGAATCAGCGCCACAAGATTCCCGTGCAATTGGCCTGACCGAGGCTACCTGGGAACACAAGCCCGCGCGACCCGCGGGCTTTTTTATTGCCTAACTGAGTGCATCAGGCTGGCTGCTGCTGCAAGAAGCAGCGCGGCGCCGACGTTGTGGGCGACCGCCAACCAGAGGGAAAAACCGCTCGCCACCGTCAGCACCCCGATCAGACCTTCCAGCAGCAACAAAGTCAGTACCGCCAGGGCCGCATTGCGCCCCCGCGGCACGGCGCGCAGGCGCAGCGCGATGGCGACGAGCAGCACGGCCGCGAGCATGGCGCCGTAGCGGTGGAGCAGGTGCAGCGTCACCCCGCCGGCCCCGCCCGGCTCGGCCGGGCCCGCCAGCATCACGACGGGATTCAGCGCCGACCAGCCGTCCGCCGCCGGCCACCATGCCCCCAGGCAGTCGGGCAGCGTGCCGCAGGCCGGCGCCGCATAGCGCGCGCCGATCAGTCCGCCGAGCAGCACGGTCATGGTCAGCGTCGCCATGCCGAAGCGGAACAGCCTGCCGGCGGGAATGGCTTGCGCCGACTGTGATGGCACGGCGTTAATCGCCACCCGCCACGAAAACGTGACCAGCCCCAGCCCGCCGACGAGGTTGATGAAATTCACCAGCGCCATGCGCGGATCCGAACTCCACACGCCGACCACGGAGAGGAACAGCATGAGGGCCAGCAGCAGCGCCGCATGGCGCGCCGCCGGCTGCAGGGGCTGAGGCCGCCAGGAGCGCCATGCAAGCAGGATGCCCGCCAGCAGCGTCAGAGTGGCGACGATGCGATGCACCAGCCGGGCACCCTCCCAGGGCATGGGCTGCCCCCCCGCCAGCACTCTGCCGTAACAGTCCGGCCAGTCGGCGCAGCCCAGTCCGGCGCCGGCCAATCGCAAGTAGGCGCTGACCCCGACCACGAGGACGGAGAGCAGGCAGGTAAATAGCGCCAGGGTGCGGAGGCGCCGGTCCCGCATCAGGACTCCCGCCGCATCGGTGCCACGCGCAGTTCGTGGTTCGCCCAGAGTACGACGCCGAAGAGCACCATCGCGCCGCCCTGGTGGGCCGCCGCCAAGGCAATGACCGGCTCCGGAACGAAGGTGAGCAGGGTCACAATGCCGAGCGCGACCTGCGCAGCAAACGCCGCGAGCAGGACATGCGCCGCGAATTTCGCCCGCGGACTCGCCGCAGAACGCCGCACGCCGACCCAGAACCAGGGCACCATGAAAGCCAATAGCCAGGCTCCCATCCGATGGTCGAACTGCACCGTGGCCATGTTGTTGAACAGGTTGAGCAATCCAAGTTCCGGCAGCCATATCTCCGGCGGCACGACGTGGCCGTTCATGAGCGGGAAAGTGTTGTAGGCCTTGCCGGCGCGTATGCCGGCGACGAAGCCTCCCGTCACGATCATGTAGAAGGCCAGCACGGCGACCCAGAAACCCAGTCGCCGCACGCGGCGCAATGCCTCGTCGGCGAAGGCTCTCCCGCGCTCGGCGACCAAGCCCAGCGCGACCCACACCATGGCGATGAAGATGACGAACGCCAGGGACAAATGAGCGGTCAGGCGGTACTGGGAAACGCGCGGATCATCGACCAGCCCGCTCTTGACCATGTACCAGCCCATCGCGCCCTGCAAGCCGCCGAGAATGAAGATGCCGAACAGTTTCGGCGCCAGGGCGCGATCGATCTTGCGCCGCAACAGAAAGAAAACGTATGGCAGCAGAAAAACCATTCCTATGGTCCGCCCCAGCACCCGGTGCCAGTATTCCCACCAGAAAATGCCCTTGAACTCATCCAGCGACATGCTGTGATTTACCTGCTTGTACTCTGGCGTTTGCTGGTACTTCGCGAACACTTCGAGCCATTCGGCCTGCGAAAGGGGCGGGATGGTACCAACCAGCGGCTGCCATTCCACGATCGAGAGGCCCGA
>PNJM01000155.1 GCA_013821865.1 Rhodocyclaceae bacterium | reverse complement strand
GAAGCGCAGATAGACGAGGAAGGTGTTGACGACATCGGTTTCGCAGTAGTCGCGTATCTCGCCGACGCGGCCGGCCTGGTACGCCCCCCATACCGCGGACCCGTCCATGCCGAGCTTGCCCGGCAGGCCCATGAGCTTGGCCAACTCGTCCAGCGGCGCGTTGCCGCGGCCCTGGTAGAGCGCGAGCAGGTCCATCAGATCGAGATGGCGGCTATGGTAGCGGCTGATGTAGTTGTTCCACTTGAAGTCGCGACTATCCTTGTAGTCTCCCTCGCCCATGTCCCAGTAGCGCGGCGCGATGACGCCGTGGATCAGGCCGCGGTAGTGCAGCACCGGCAGATCGAAGCCGCCGCCGTTCCAGGAGACGATCTGCGGCGTCAGCTTCTCGATGCCGTCGTAGAAGCGCTGGACGATCTCGCCTTCGCTCGCCTGCGGCTCGGCCAGCGACCACACCGTGAATCGGTCGGCATCGCGCAGGGCGCAGGAAATGACGATGACGCGCTGCAGATGCAGCGGCAGGAAGTCGTTGCCGGTGGCGGCGCGCCGCTTCTGGAAAGCGTATTCTGCGACTTCATCGTCGGACAATGCGGCATCCAGACCATGGAGCTTGCGGATACCTCCGATATCGGGAATCGTCTCGATATCGAAGGTGAGGACAGGGCTCACTTTTTGACCCATTCCCCGCGCGCGTTCTGTACATGCCAGTCCGCCTGCGCCTTGTCGATCCAGCGCTGGCCGAAAGTGGCGCGCACGTCCGCTTCCCATTCCGGGTGGCCGTTGGCGCGGGCAACCTCGCGGTAGAGCGCGGCACGATCGCCGTTCTCCGCCGCTACCAGGCCATTCACCGCCTGGCGCTGCGCCAGCGGCACCGCATTGGCATCGCGCAGCTGAATGCTGCCATCGCGGGCAATGCCGACGGCACCCGAGGCGTAGTACGGCGCCAGTTGGGCGTGGCGGGCCTGCATGGCGTTCTTCAGCGCGGCGATGGCCGGCGTGTTGACCTCAAGATTCGTCTGCGCCTGCACGCCGACGGCCGCCAGCAGCGCAAGCAGGGCGAATGCAGCACGGAAAAGATTTTTAGTTACGGCCACTGCGTTTAACGCCGATAAAGCCGGCGTTGGCCTCCACTGAAACTTCGTTTTCATTGCTTCACCCTTCATTGTTGTTTGATCGGTGCAGGCTGCGTGTCCGTTTTTTTCGCGCCTTCCTTCTGCAGCTGCCAGACCTCATCGATGATCCTGTCGGCCGCCTTCTCCGCGGCGGCGGCGGGGAAGTAGATGTTGATGGTGACGCAGGCGGCCAGCGACATTCCTGTCGCCAGCGCGCCAACCGACTTCAGTCTGCCTCTCATGGCCTTCCCTATTGAATGATCAGTTTCGTGTTGCCCTCGATGACGCGCAGGATGCGCGACACCAGCTCATCCCAATCGACGTGGCGATTGTAGCCGATGACGTTGATCGCCGGAATGCCGCCGCCCTTTACGATGACATAGCCATTGGGGGCCTCGGCGACGCCTCCCATCTCGCACACGCCCTCCGCCAGCACGCACGACAGCCCGAGCCTGTCGTAGCCGAACTGGTCGAAGAAGCGCAGGAAGCTGCGCTGGATCGCCGCTCCGGCTCCGGCCCCGCCCAGGGACGAGATGTTCTGCACGGCACGCTGGCTGATGCGCTTGCGGTAATCGCCCGGGCTGCTGAACACTCGCGCTTCGAAGCGTTGCGGCCGCCAGCGGGCCAGTTCCAGGCCCTTCACATCGCCGTCGATGTAACCGGTGATGCTGCCGAAAGAATAGGTTTCGGTCAGCATGCCGAGGTCGAAGTGACGCACTTCCAGGTCGGCATAGAGCCGAGGCACCCGGCCGAACGGCTCGATGAGCTTCAGGTTGGTGACAGAAACGTAGCCGTCGAACACCTGGATGATCAACGCGCCTTCCATCTCGACGGTTGAACGGGCGTGGCTGATGCGCGGAATGAAGGCCGAAAGCGTGCCGGCCATGCGCGGCAGGCCGAGCACCCCGGTGAGACGCTCCATCGAAACAGGCTCCAGCGCAAGGCCGAGGCTCCAGCGCCAGTCGCGCTGGCCGCGCGAGACGGCAACCTGTTCGGCGATCAGCTTGCCGTCAAGCAGCGGGATCTCGGCGCGCGGCAGGAAGAACTCCATGCCTTCCATGCCAAGCGCAAGCGAAAACGGGCCCAGCGGCAGCCGGCCGAAGCTGCCGCCTTCGGCCGTCAGGCGGGCTTCGGTGCGGCTGTCGCTGCGCCAGGGAATCCGGGCATCCACCCCGCGCAGCGCGTAGCGGCCGCCCTCTTCCTCGACGGACAGGCGCGAAAGCTTCAGATCCAGCGCCGCCAGCTGGCCTTCGCGCAGGACACCGGAAGCCTGCACGGTGCCGCCGAAACGGAACGGAGGCACGGCTGCCTGTTCCAGCAGCGGCTTGAGCACGACCGGCCCGGCGGAGGCGAGATCGATATCCCCGGTATCGAAGCGAGCTGCGCTCAGCATGCCCTTGTGACGGTCCCACTCGCCCGAAAACAGTATTTTCCCGATGCCAACCAGCCCCAGCTCGCCACGCGCGACGCTGACTGCTGCGCCGCGGGCACTGCCCGACGCGCTCAGGCGATGGCCGCCCTGCGCAAGATAGAACGGCTGCCAGAATATCTCGCCGTCATCGATGCCGATCTCCGCCTGCCAGTTCCAGCCGTCGGCCGTTTCCTCGCCACGCAGCGCTACGGTCGCCGCAATCCTGTCGCCCGCATGGGCTCCGGCGGCATCGCCGAAGGATAGGCCATTCGCCCGCAAATCGGCCACCGCCAAGGCTCCGCGCCAGGACAGCCGGCCGCTGACCTGGCCTTTGGGTGAATAGGCCGCAAGGAGCGGCAGCCAGCCGGTCGCGCGCTCGATGCGGGCGTTCACCAGCATCGCCTCCGCCTCGCGACGCTTGCCCGAACCGCGCACGCGAAATTGCCATCGTTCGCCCTGTGCCGGCTCGATGGCGATGTCGAGGGTCTGGCTGCGCGGCGCATAGGAGAAACGCAGCGGCAGGCGCTGGGCGGCTGAACCCGCCGTGACGAGTTCGCCGCGCGGGCATTCGATCAATTCGGGTGACCAGCGCAGGTTGTCGCAATGCAGGCGAATTCTTTCCAGAACCTGGCCGGCGAACTGCAGGCGGCCGATTTCGATATCCGTTGCACCGCCGGAAGGACTGGCGAGCGTCAGGCGCAGTCCGCCGGCAGCAAACAGGGGGTGAGTGACCGCGTCGAGCGAAAGGGCAAGGCTCTGCGCCTGCACCGGCAAGGCCGGCAGCAGAAAAAGAAGCGGAAGAAAGCTGCGGAAGATCGTCCGCAGCATGATGTCAGGCAGGGAAAACGCCCGTGGAGAGATAGCGGTCGCCGCGGTCGCAGATGATGGTGACGATCACCGCATCGCGCACGTCCTGCGCCACGCGCAAGGCAACCGCCATGGCGCCGCCCGAGGAGATGCCGGCGAAGATGCCCTCCTCACGCGCCATGCGGCGGGTCATTTCCTCCGCATCGGCCTGGCTGACATATTCCAGGCGGTCGACCCGGCTCTTGTCGTAGATTTTCGGCAGATATTCCTCCGGCCACTTGCGGATGCCGGGGATCTGCGAACCCTCCTCGGGCTGGCAGCCGATGATCCGGATCTTCGGGTTCTTTTCCTTGAGGAAGCGCGACACGCCCATGATGGTGCCGGTGGTGCCCATGCTGGAGACGAAGTGGGTGATTTTCCCCTGCGTGTCGCGCCAGATTTCCGGACCGGTGCCTTCGTAGTGGGCGAGCGGATTGTCCGGGTTGGCGAACTGGTCGAGCATGATGCCCTTGCCCTCGGCCACCATCTTGTCCGCCACGTCGCGCGCCATCTCCATGCCGCCCTTCTGCGGCGTCAGCACGATCTCGGCGCCGAAGGCGCGCATGGTCTGGCGCCGCTCGACGGAAAGGTGCTCGGGCATGATCAGGATCATGCGGTAGCCGCGCATGGTCGCCGCCATGGCGAGCGCAATGCCCGTGTTGCCGCTGGTCGCCTCGATCAGCGTGTCGCCCGGCTTGATGGTGCCGCGCTGCTCCGCGCGCAGGATCATGGACAGCGCCGGCCGGTCCTTCACCGAGCCGGCCGGATTGTTGCCCTCCAGCTTGGCGAGTATCACGTTGCCGCGCCGCTCGTTCTCCGCGCCGGGCAGGCGCTTCAGGCGCACCAGCGGCGTGTTGCCGACAAAGTCTTCGAGTGTTTTGGTCATGGCGTGCTGCGTTTGTTGCGGTACATCGTAATGATACTCGGCCGAAGAGCAATATTGCGACGACGTGAAAAGGAAAGGGCCCCCGAAGGAGCCCTTTCGTATCGGTGTCGTAAGGGTCGAAACCCTATCGACTTGTTGCCGACAGTCCCCACCATCGGAACGCCTGATACACTTACATGCTAACGGCGTTTGGAGGAGAAAGCAAGATGCTTTATCGGCTCGCGCTCGACATCGGCACCGCCTCATGCGGACTCATAGCGGTCAGCCTGAATTCGCAGGGAGAACCTACTGACATCATTCACCACGGCCTCTACATCTTTTCGGAGCCGTTGCTGCCCCCAAAAGCAGGTGGCATCGGGGAACCGAAGAAGGCCGCGCGACGAGCGGCTCGGCTGGCACGGCGGGTAATCGAGCGCCGCGCACGCCGGCTCAAGCGAATCGCCATGTTGGCAAGCTTGTTCGGCCTGGACCGCCGCGCTATCCCGCCTGACGAGGGTCAGCACATTCATGCCTTGCGGGCCAAAGCCGTTTCCGAACGGATTGGGCTAGACGATCTGCTCCGCGTACTGCTCAAGCTGGCCAAACGACGTGGCTACAAGGGCAGCTTCAAGGTTCGCAAAGACAAGGACACAGGCGTTGTCAAGCCCGGTATCAACCACCTCAAGCAGCAGATGTCTGAGGCAGACTGCGCCACACTTGGGCAATACCTCCACAAACGATTTGAAGAGGGCAACACTCTCAAGCTCAAGGAGGCGGGCCTGTACGTCCACAGGGACATGATCGAGGCCGAGTTCAACGCAGTCTGGGACGAGCAAGCCAAGCACCACCCGATTCTTTCCGAATCCCGTCCCGACCCTATCGACCCGCAGAAGCGCACCCGCCCGATTCGGGATCAGTTCTTCGACGCCATCTTCTACCATCGCTCCTTGAAGTCGGTTGCCCCCATGGTTGGCAACTGCGCACTGGAACCCAGCCTGCCGCGCGCGCCGATGGCGCAGCCGGCGATGCAGGCCTTCCGCATCGAGAAACAGTTGGCCGACTTGCGCTGGGGTATGGGCCGAAGCGCTCTGCCTCTGTCGAATGCCCAGCGCGACGCGATTAGGGAAATGCTCAACGACCCCGCTCAGATTTCCAAAGACGGAAAACTGAAATTCGAGAAGATATACAAGCGCCTCGAATCCATCCCGAAAATTCAGGGTCAGCGCGACTCGCTCAATATGGAGCGATCCAGCCGCGACGATCTGACCGGCAACCGCACGCTGCGCGCGTTCAAAGACCTCGGGCTCGTCGACGAATGGCATACGCTGGAGGACGTCACCCAACTTCGGGTCATCAACTTCCTCGCCGATCTTGGATCGCCGGATCAGGTGGATCAACCCGACTGGCACAAGCGGTTCACGAAAACTGTGCGAGTCAAGAACAGCAAGACCGGGCAATGGGAGGAAGAGCGCGTCGCGCGCGAACTGGACGCCAAGCTGGTCGAATTCATCAACCGGATGGTCGATACCGGCAAGTTCGACCGCCTTAACGGCATGGGCTTAGAAACCGGCCGCGCCAGCTACTCAATTTGCGCGCTCAAACGACTCAATGCAACCATGCGGGGACAGGGTTGCGACGAGCACGATGCCATCCAACGATGCTATCCACCGCCAGAACGGACAGGCGAATTGCTGCCGCAACTGCCGCCCCATCCATCGACCGGAAACGTCGTGGTAGACGTCGCCCTGAGGCAAGTGCGTCGCTCACTAAATGAAGCCCTGGAGAAATTCGGCGAGCCGCCGGCGGAGGTGGTGATCGAACTGTCGCGCGACATGGCGCTGGGGCTCAAAGCGCGCGGCGAAATCGAGAAAAAGATCGACAAGAATCAGAGAGAGCGCAGAAAGGCGCGCGAGGAACTCTCGAACCACGGGCAACAGCCTACGGAAAAGAATGTCCTGCGCTACCTTCTGTGGGCGCAGCAGGAAACCCATTGCCCGTATTGCAACAACCGCATCAGCCTCGAAGACGCCGTCAACGGCAATGCCACCCACTTCGAACATATCCTGCCCCGCTCGCTGACGCGCGTCGGCAAGCAGCGCAATCACCTGGTATTGGCGCATCGAAGCTGCAATGACGCGAAGGGCGATCAAACTCCCTTTGAAGCTTTTCATGGCAAAGACGAGGATCGCTGGCGCGCGGTTGAGTTCTGCGCCTCGGTG
>PNJM01000154.1 GCA_013821865.1 Rhodocyclaceae bacterium | reverse complement strand
GAGGATGGGAGCAAAGGCCGGCTTACTTCAATCGCGGCTGAACGATGATCTTCACCGCCGACTCATTGTTGTGGATCAGGGTGTCGAAGCCTTGTGAAACCAGGTCGTCCAGCTGGATGCGCTGGGTGATGAAAGGCTCCAGGTCGATCTTCCCCTGTTCCACCAGCTTGATGGTTTCCCGATGGTCGTTGCAGTAGGCGATGGTGCCGCGCACGTCCAGCTCCTTCATCACCACGCTGTGCACGTTGATGGTGGCCGGATGGCTCCAGATCGACACGATCACCACCACGCCGGTGGGCTTGGTCGCGGCCACCAGGGCGTCCAGCACCTTGTTCACGCTGGTGCATTCGAAGGACACGTCCACGCCCTTGTCGCCGGTGAGCTTCATCGTTTCCGCCACCACATCCACTTCGGACGGGTCCAGGATGTGATCGGCGACGCCGGATTCGCGGGCCTTTTCCTTACGCTTGGCGCTCAGCTCGGTGATGATGACGGTCAGGCCCTTGGCTTTCAGGATCGCCGACAGCAGCAGGCCGATCGGGCCGGCGCCGCCGACCAGGGCCACATCGCCGGCCTTGGCGCCGCTGCGGCTCCAGGCGTGGTGGCCCACCGACAAGGGTTCGATCAGGGCGGCCTGGTCCAGCGGGATGTTCCTGGAGATCGGGTGCACCCAGCGGCGCTTGACGGCGATCTTTTCGGACAGGCCGCCGCCGCGGCCGCCCAGGCCGATGAAGTTCATGTTCTTCGACAAGTGGTAATTCTGGCCCGGTCCCGTGGGCACGTCGTCGGCCACGATGTAGGGTTCGACCACCACATGCTGGCCGACTTCGATGTCGTCCACGCCTTCGCCGACCGCATACACCACGCCGGAAAACTCGTGGCCCATGGTGACGGGAGCGGATTCCCCGGAAATCGGGTGCGGATGGCCGCAGGGCGGAATGAAGATCGGCCCTTCCATGAACTCGTGCAGGTCGGTGCCGCAGATGCCGCACCAGGCCACTTCGATGCCGACGGTGCCCGGCGCCACGACGGGTTCGGGGATGTCTTCGATGCGGATGTCGCCGCGGTCGTAAAAACGTGCTGCTTTCATGGGTCAAACTCCGTGCTCGTGATCTTCTGTGGTTGTCGCCGGAGTGTCTCGCCCCTCGCTGGGGAGGCACTCCGGAAACCGGCTGGTCAGCGCAGGTGATGCACTTCCTGCAGGCCATAGACCTGCACCGGCAGATCTTCCTGGCGCGCTTTCAACTGCAGCGCCAGGTATAGCGAGTAGTGGCGCGACTGGTGCAGGTTGCCGCCGTGGAACCACATGTTTTCCTGCTGCGTGGGCTTCCACATGTTGCGCTGTTCGCCTTCCCAGGGGCCGGGGTCCTTGGTCGTGTCCGAACCCAGCCCCCAGACCTTGCCGACCTTGTCGGCCACTTCCTGGCTGACCAGATCGGCGACCCATCCGTTCATCGAGCCATAGCCGGTGGCATAGACGACGAGGTCGGCGGGCAATTCGGTGCCGTCGTCCAGCACCACGGCGTTCTCGGTCAGGTGGCTGATGTCCTTGCCCGACTGCAGCTTGATGCTGCCGTCGATGACCAGATCGCAGGCGCCGACATCAATGTAGTAGCCCGAAGCGCGGCGCAGATACTTCATGAACAGGCCCGAGCCGTCGTCGCCGAAGTCGAGCATGAAGCCGGCTTCCTCGAGCTTGCGGTAGAACTCGGCGTCGCGCTCGCGGATGCGGTCGTACAGCGGGATCTGGAAGTCCGCCATGATGCGGTAGGGCAGCGAGGCGAAGATCAGGTCGGCCTTCTTCGTCGTCACGCCGTTGGCGACGGCGCGCTCGGAATACAGGTCGCCCAGGCCGATGTCCATCAGCGAATCCGAGCGCACGATGTGGGTGGAGGAGCGCTGCACCATCGTCACGTCGGCGCCGTGTTCCCACAGCGCGGCGCAGATGTCGTGCGCGGAGTTGTTGGCGCCGATCACCACCACCTTCTTGCCGCGGTAGGCATCCGGCCCCGGGTGCTGCGACGAATGCTGCTGCTCGCCCTTGAAGACGTCCTGGCCCTCGATCTTCGGCACGTTGGCCTTGCCGGACATGCCGGTCGCGAACACCAGGTGCTTCGGCCGGATGACCAGCGTCTCGCCGTCGCGCTCCACCGTCACTTCCCATTCCTTGCGGGCCGCGTCGTAGCGGGCCTTCACGCAGTTGGTGGAAGACCAGTAATTGACTTCCATGACCTTGGTGTACATCTCCAGCCAGTCGCCGATCTTGTCCTTGGGTGCGAACACCGGCCAGTTCGGCGGGAAGGGCAGGTAGGGCAGGTGGTCGTACCACACCGGGTCGTGCAGACACAGCGACTTGTAGCGGCTGCGCCATTGGTCGCCGGGGCGGGGGTAGCGGTCGATGACGATGTGCGACACGCCCAGTTGCCGCAGCCGCGCGCCCAGTGCGATGCCGCCCTGGCCGCCGCCGATCACCAGCACGAAGGGCTGCTGGCTGCGGCCCAGTTCGGCCGCTTCTTCCTCGCGGCGCTCCAGCCAGGTCTTGCGCCCGCGCTGGATGCCGTGCTCGGCGCCCATCGGGCGGCGCGTGTTCAGCGGCTCCTCGTGGCCCTTGAGTTCCTGCGCGGTGGTCAGCAGCGTCCAGATGCGGCCGTCCTTGATGCGGATGTGGCCGTGGCCGGCGATGAGCTTGGTGTCGATGTCGATCCACGCGGAAACCACGCCATCGGCTTCGTCCACCGTTTCGCCGGGGGCGAGGCTGAAGACGACCGGCGAGGCGGCATCCAGTTGCGCGTCCAGCATCTGCCGGATGGCGGCCCGGCCTTCCAGGGTCTTGAGGTTCCAGGTCAGCAGCACCAGGTCGCGCCAGTAGGATTCGTCGGCGAACAGTTCGGATGCGGCCTGGGTATCGCGTCTGGCCAGTGCGGCGTTGAACTGGTCCAGCATTGCCTGGGCGCGGGCGGCGGGGGTTGTGGTCATGATGTCTCCTGGATTGTTGTTGGTGTGTCCACTTGGGAATGCGGACAGGAACAGGCATTGCAAACGCCGTGCCATGCCTGTTCCGGTCGCTCGGGCGCCATGAAATCAATGGCTTGATGAATGGCGGATGGGGCGTCCGCAATGCAGTGGCCCATTTCGGCGCTTCAGGTGTGGCAATGCATGCGACAGGTGTCGCATTCTCTTTGCTGCAGTGCAATGTCATTTGTGGGTAAACCCTCATTCACGTGCAGGCGCTTTGATTCCAGAATCCCTGGCACTTTCCGCCGCGCAACACGCTTCGCCATCCAGGCAAGCCAGGCCCCGGGCGCGGACATGCTGAATACCCATTGCCAGCCAATCGAAAGCAGACGGGCCTGAATGAGCTGCTGTGCCGGCTGGCTGGTTTTTCCCTTTCGGCGTTGCCGGTTTTTTCGATCGTTCGATCATCAGGAGGCATCATGAGCAAGAAAGTCGCAGTCATCACCGGTTCCGCGGATGGCCTGGGCAAGGGGATTGCCGAACGCCTGGCTGCGGATGGTTTTCGTATCGTGTTGTCGGACATCAATGCCGGGCAACTCGCCGCGACCGAGCAGGAGTTCAAGCGCAACGGCCACGAAGTCACTTCCTTCGTCGGCAACGTCGCCAGGCGTGACGACCAGTTCGCGCTGGTGGCTCATGCCGTGGCCACTTTCGGCCAGGTCGACGTCTTCATCAACAATGCGGGCATCGAAGACGTGATGCCGCTGGATGCCGTGCGCGAGCCGGACCTGGAAAAAGTCTTTTCGGTGAACGTCTACAGCGTGGTCTATGGCACGCAGGCCGCGGCCGAACAGATGAAGAAGCAGGGCACGGGCGGCAAGATCATCAATGCCTGCAGCATTGCCGGGCATGAATCGTACGAATTCCTGAGTGTGTATTGCGCAACCAAGCATGCCGTGCGTTCGCTGACGCAGAGTGCCGCCAAGGAATTGGCGCGGCACAAGATCACCGTCAATGCCTATTGCCCCGGCGTCGCCGCCACGAAGATGTGGGACCGCATCGACGAGGAAATGGGCAAATACCTCGGCACGAAACCGGGCGAAGCCTTCGAGCGGTTTTCGTCGGGCATTCTGCTGGGCCGCCCGCAAACGGCCAAGGACGTGGCCGATTTCGTTCACTACCTGGCCTCGCCCGATTCGGACTACATGACCGGGCAATCCATCATGATCGATGGCGGTATCGTGCTGCGCTGACTGCCGCTAAACTGCAGTGGATGGACGAGGGTCTTGCTTGCGGAGGCCCATCGTCCGAGTGCAAATACTCAGCGCCAGGGTCTGCGATGCCGCCCCAGTCCTACGTCTCGCACATCAAGGAGATCGAAGCCTTCGGGCTGGGGCAACCCATGCATGGGGGCAGCAGGGACGAGGCCGTGCTCGGCAGCTGGCGCCGCTGCCTGGACCACCACCGGCTCGATCCGGCCCGGACCTGCGAAGCCGTCATCGTTCCCGAAGGGCAACTGCGCCAGCACCAGGAAGAATCCGAGCCGCTGATCCGCATCGCCCGCAGCGGGCTGGAGCGGCTCTACCAGCAGTTGAAGGGCCTGGACTACGTGCTGCTGCTGGCCGACCGCCATGGCGTGGCGGTGGATTTTCTCGGCCGGGAGGCCGACACCGGCGACCTGCGCCGCGCCGGCCTGTACCTGGGCGCCCAATGGCGCGAGGACCGTGCCGGCACTTCTGCCGTGGGCGCCTGCCTGGCCACCGGCGACGCCCTGATCGTGCATCAGAGCGACCATTTCGATTTCACCCACACGCGGCTGTCCTGCACTGCGGCGCCGATCTACGACCTGCGCGGCGAACTGGCGGCGGTGCTCGATCTTTCCCAGCTCAGGTCCCCCGAGGAACGCGCCAGCCAGGGGCTGGCGCTGAATCTGGTGGTCGCGGCGGCCCGGCGCGTGGAACTGGCGAACCTGATGGCGCAGTCGCGCAGGGACTGGGTGTTGCGCTTTTCCCAGTCGCCGGACTTCCTCGACGTGGACCCGGACGCCGCCATCGCCCTCGATGCGCATGGCCGCATCAACGCCATGACCCACGCGGGCGCACGCCTGCTGGCTGCGGCGGCACGGCTGGACTGGCGGCAGCGCCATGCGCTGATCGGCCAGCCGCTGGAACGCTTCTTCCAGTTCGACGCGCGCCACCTGCCCAATCTGCGCGCCGACCGTCCGGCGCAGCAACGCATCGTCCGCGCCTGCGACGGCAGGTTCCTGTTCGCCCATGCGATCGAGCCGATGCGTGTGCTGAGCCCGGCCTCGCGCCCGGTGACGCCTGCGCCGCTGTCTTCCGCCTTGCAGGCGCTCAGCGCCGGCGATCCGGCAATGGACGCGCTGCTGCACAAGGCCGCAAGGCTGGCGCCGCAGAACCTGCCGATTCTGGTGCAGGGCGAAACCGGCGCCGGCAAGGAATTCCTCGCCCGTGCAATTCATGGCGCCAGCGGCCGCAGCGGCGCGTTCGTCGCCATCAACTGCGCCGCCATTCCCGAGTCGCTGCTGGAGAGCGAGCTGTTCGGCTACCTGCCCGGCTCATGGACGGGCGGCGCCAGCAAGGGCCGCCAGGGCCTGATCGAAGCCGCCCATCGCGGCACCCTGTTCCTCGACGAGATCGGCGACATGCCGCTGGCGCTGCAGGCCAAGCTGCTGCGCGTGCTGTCGGAGTCTCAAGTCCTGCCGCTGGGTGCGCGCGAGCCGCGCACGGTCGATATCCGTGTGGTGTCGGCTTCGCATCGGCCATTGGCCGAACTGGTGCAGTCCGGCCAGTTCCGCCAGGATCTGCTCTACCGCCTCAACGCCGCGGAACTGCACCTGCCACCGCTGCGCCAGCGCCGCGATCTCGGCGGCATGATGGATCGGATGCTCGTCGACCTGGGCAGCCAGCACAGCCTCGGCGAGGCGGCGCGTGCGATGCTGCTCGCCCACCCGTGGCCCGGCAACCTGCGCGAGCTGAACAACGTGCTGCGCTACGCCGTCGCGCTGTGCGGCGACGGGCCGCAGGCCGGCGCGGCGGCCTGGGAATGCGTCATCGAGCCGGCCCATCTGCCCGACAGCCTGCAGGCGGCCGATGTGCTGGATGCCGGGCCATCCCTGCTGCCGATGGACAGCGCCGCAGGGCTGGACGCGGCGGGTGGCGCTGGCGGACGTTGCCAGCCCGGAACTGTCGTGGAGCTGGAACAGTTGCTGGCGCAATGCCACGGCAACGTCTCGGAAGTGGCGCGGCGGCTGGGCGTGAGCCGTTCCACGGTACACCGGCGCATCCAGCGCCTGCAGCTGGGCGTGCGCTGCGCCCGCTGGAGCAAGAGGCCGTCCTGATCGCCGCGCTGATCGAGCGCCTGCCGCGCCTGCTGCCTCAACGAGGTCGAGGCCATCGCGGCCCAATGCTCTCAACTTAACGCTCCCTTATAGGGGTCGCCTCAGAAAACGGAAAATAAAGCACGCTAAGCCGGTTGCAACGGTCGTAGCGGCCTGAACTTGCC
>PNJM01000153.1 GCA_013821865.1 Rhodocyclaceae bacterium | reverse complement strand
GCCCGAGCGGTGCGAGATCACCGCCGTGTAGCCGGAACGCTTGGCCAGCTCGACGGCGGCGAAGGTCTCGGTGAGCGTGCCGATCTGGTTGATCTTGATGAGGATGGAGTTGGCCACGCCCTGGGCGATGCCCTCGCGCAGGATCTTGGTGTTGGTGACGAAGAGATCGTCGCCCACCAACTGCACGCGCCTGCCCAGCTTGTCGGTGAGGATCTTCCAGCCTTCCCAGTCGTTCTCCGCCATGCCGTCCTCGATGCTGACGATAGGGTACTTGTCGGCCAGGTTGGCAAGATAATCGGCGAACTGCGCGGAGCTGAGTTCCATGTTCTCCGAGGCCAGCTGGTACTTGCCGCCGGAGAAGAATTCCGAGCTGGCGCAATCCAGGCCGAGCACCACATCGCTGCCCGGCTCGTAGCCGGCCGCCTCGATGGCCTGCAGGATGAGGCCGATCGCCTCGTCGTTGCCGGAGACGTTGGGGGCGAAGCCGCCTTCGTCGCCCACCGTGGTCGGGTAGCCCTTCTTGTCCACCAGTTTCTTCAGGGCATGGAACACCTCGGCGCCGCAGCGCAGCGCCTCGCGGAAGCTCTGCGCGCCGACCGGCAGGATCATGAACTCCTGGATGTCGAGGTTGTTGTTGGCATGCGCGCCGCCGTTGATGACGTTCATCATCGGCACCGGCATCTGCATCGGGCCCGAGCCGCCGAAATAGCGGTAGAGCGGCAGGCCGGCTTCCTCGGCGGCGGCCTTGGCCACCGACATGGAGACGGCGAGGATCGCATTGGCGCCCAGGCGCGACTTGTTCTCGGTGCCGTCGAGTTCGATGAGGGTCTTGTCGATGAACGACTGCTCCTCGGCATCGAGGCCGATGATGGCTTCCGATATCTCGGTGTTAACGTTCTCGACCGCCTGCAGCACGCCCTTGCCGAGGTAGCGGCCGGCGTCGCCGTCGCGCAGTTCGATGGCCTCGCGCGAACCGGTGGAAGCACCGGAAGGCACGGCCGCGCGGCCCATGACGCCGGATTCGAGGAGGACGTCCGCCTCGACGGTCGGATTGCCGCGCGAGTCCAGAATCTCGCGGGCGACGACATCAATGATTGCGCTCATTTTTCTTGCTCCCTCATCAACAAACACCGTAGTCGGCCTTCAGGCCGACCTACATTCCTTCCACTACCAGCATGTTCATCCGCGCCGCGCCCTGGCGCTGCTTCCTCGCCGCCCGGTACTCGGGCGAATCGTAGAAGCGCTTGGCCTGCTCCAGCGTATCGAACTCCAGTACCACCAGCCGCGGCGGGTTCCAGTTGCCTTCGAGCAGATGCGTGGCGCCGCCGCGCACGATGTAGCGGCCGCCGTATTTCGCCACGGCCTCGCCGGCGAGCTTCTTGTAGCCCTCGTACTGCTCCGGGTTACTCACGTCCGCCTGGGCGATGAGGTAGGCCTTCATGCCATCTCCATGAAACCGCGCCGCTTCACCAGCGCGTCGATGTCGCGCAGCGTCTCCAGCAAGTCCTTCATCTTCGCCAGCGGCCAGGAGTTCGGGCCGTCGGAGAGCGCCTTGTCGGGGTTCGGATGCGTCTCCATGAACAGCCCGGCGACACCGGCGGCCACGGCAGCGCGCGCCAGCACCGGGACGAATTCGCGCTGGCCGCCCGAGCTCGTGCCCTGCCCGCCCGGCAGCTGCACCGAGTGGGTTGCGTCGAACACCACCGGGCAGCCGGTCTCGCGCAGGATGGCGAGGCTGCGCATGTCGGAGACGAGGTTGTTGTAGCCGAAGGAGGCGCCGCGCTCGCAGACCATGATGGTGTCGGCGCCGCCATTGGCTTCTTTCGCCTTGTCGACGACGTTCTTCATGTCGTGGGGTGCGAGGAACTGGCCCTTCTTGATGTTGGCCGGCTTGCCGGAAGCGGCGACGGCCTGGATGAAATCCGTCTGCCGGCAGAGGAAGGCGGGCGTCTGCAGCACATCGACGGCCGCTGCCACGGCGACGATATCCTCGCGCTCATGCACGTCGGTCAGCACCGGCACGCCGATCTGTTTCTTCACGTCGGCCAGGATCTCCAGTCCCTGCTCCAGGCCCGTGCCGCGGTAGGACTTGCCCGAGCTGCGGTTGGCCTTGTCGTAGGACGACTTGAAAATGAAGGGAATGCTTAAGGCCGTGCAGAGTTCCTTGAGCCGGCCGGCGACGTCCAGCGCCAGCTCGCGCGACTCGATGACGCACGGGCCGGCAATCAGGAACAGCGGATGGTCGAGTCCTGCATTGAAACCGCAGAGCTTCATGACACTGCTTGGCGCAACTGCGGCGCGGCCGGCGCGCCCTTGACGGCCTCTCGATGGGCCAGCGCGGCGCGCACGAAGGCGATGAACAGCGGATGCCCGGCGCGCGGCGTGGACGTGAATTCGGGATGGAACTGGCAGCCGACGAACCAGGGATGCGCATTCGGGCCGTCATCCGGCAGCTCGATCATCTCGCACAGCTGCTTGTCCTCGGACATGCCGCACACCTTGAGGCCGGCCTGCTGCAGCTTGCCGAGATAGGTGTTGTTCACCTCGTAGCGGTGGCGATGCCGCTCGACGATCCTGTCCGCACCGTAGACGCGCCGCGCCAGCGAATCGGCCGCCAGCACGCAGGTCTGGCCGCCCAGGCGCATCGTGCCGCCGAGGTCGGACCTGGCGTCGCGCTTCTCGATGCGGCCCTCGCGGTCGATCCACTCGGTGATGAGGGCGATGACCGGATGCTCAGTCTCGCCATCGAACTCGGTGCTGTGCGCATCGGCCATGCCGGCCACGTCGCGGGCGAATTCGATCACGGCGAGCTGCATGCCGAGGCAGATGCCGAGGTAAGGCACCTTCTGCTCGCGGGCGTAGCGGATCGCCGCGATCTTGCCCTCGACGCCGCGCTTGCCGAAGCCGCCTGGCACGAGTATCGCATCCATCCCCTGCAAGGCGCCGCAGCCGTCGCGCTCGATGGCCTCGGAGTCCAGGTAGTGGATGGCGATCTTCGAGCGGGTGTGGATGCCGGCGTGAATCAGGGATTCGGAGAGAGACTTGTAGGACTCGGTGAGGTCGACGTACTTGCCGACGAAGGCGATGTCCACCGTGCGCTCGGGATGCTGGAGGGCATCGACCAGCTTGTTCCAGACGGAGAGATCCGCCGCCCGCGCCAGTATGTCGAGCTTGTGGCAGACGATCTCGTCCAGCATCTGGTCGTGCAGCATGGCGGGAATCTTGTAAATGCTGTCGGAGTCCACCACCGAGATCACGGCCTCGGACGCAACGTTGGTGAACAGCGCGATCTTGCGCCGCTCGTCGTCGGGCACCGGACGGTCGGCGCGGCACAGCAGCACATCGGGCTGGATGCCGATCTCGCGCAGCTCCTTGACCGAGTGCTGTGTCGGCTTGGTCTTCAGTTCTCCCGCCGCCGCGATGTAGGGCAGCAGCGTGAGGTGGATGAAGCAGGTGTTCTGGCGCCCCTCCTCGATGCCCATCTGGCGGATGGCTTCAAGAAAGGGCAGCGACTCGATGTCGCCCACCGTGCCGCCGACCTCGACGATCGCCACATCGGCCCCCTGGGCACCTGCCTTGATGTACAGCTTGATCTCGTCGGTGATGTGCGGAATGACCTGCACCGTGCGGCCGAGATAGTCGCCGCGCCGCTCCTTCTTGATCACCGATTCGTAGATCTGGCCAGTGGTGAAGTTGTTGCGCTTGCTCATCTTGGCCCGCGTGAAGCGCTCGTAATGGCCGAGATCGAGGTCGGTTTCCGCGCCATCCTCGGTGACGAACACCTCGCCGTGCTGGAACGGACTCATCGTGCCGGGATCGACGTTGATGTAGGGATCGAGCTTGAGGTGGGTAACCTTGATGCCGCGGGATTCGAGGATGGCGCCGAGCGAGGCGGCGGCGATGCCCTTGCCCAGAGAGGACACGACACCGCCGGTAACGAAGACGTACTTAGTCATGTGCGCGGTTGCTGCTGGAAAGCGAAATGATAGCGGAAATCGCGGCCCGCATAAAGTGCGAACGCGGCTCCCCGGTATTTTCGACAGCCCCCTAAAGCCTGAGCGGCCGCCAGTAGCCGGTGAGTTCCAGGTAGCCGCGCCCGATCTCGGCGCCGCCGCTGCTCGCGCGCACGGCGCCTTCCCAATAGAGGGTACCGGTGCTGGCGCGCGCATCGAATTCCTGGTCATCCATCAGCGGCGCCAGATCCACGGTCAATCCGCCGGCCCTCACGCGCATGGCGACGGGATACTCGGCTCCGCTGCGCGGCGAGCGCCACCGCCGCTGAGGCTCGAAGCTCACTTCGGCCGGGCGCAGGATGCGGGTGCCGCCGCCTGCGTCGCGATGGCTGCCGCCCGCCCAGAAAGTCCTGCCTTCCCGGTCGCGCAGGCGAAACGCCATGAGCGCCCCGCCGTCGCTCAGATTGATGCCGATCCAGTCCCAGCCGACGGCTTCCGGCGCGATCATCTCGCTGGACCACTCGTGGTCCAGCCAGGCCCGCCCCGTCACCCTGCGTTCCGCCCCGTCGACGACGACGCGGCCGGAAACCGCGAGCTGCGGCATGCTGTAGTAACGGCTCGCCTGCGTCGCCAGCGGCCCCTTGCGGCTGTATCCCGCTTCGCCCTGCAGCAGCAGGGGCTGGGTCGTCCGCAACTCCAGTTCCAGCCGGAAATCGCGTGCGGCGACGCGCGCCGCGTAGCCGTCGCCGTCCCGGCGCAGCGTCCAGTCGCCGACGCGCACGTCGGTGTCGCCCTCCGCCGCCTCCGCCAGCCCGAATCCGGTGCGCGCCGCACGCTGGTCGTGGCGCAGCCGTCCATGGCCCGTCTCGGCCAGCCCGGCGTGCGCGAAAACGAGCTGCTTCGGCGCGAAGGCGCTCGGGTTCTCCTCGGCGATGCGCGGCCGGTTGCGGAAGAACGTCACCTGCACGCCGAACTCGCGCCCGGATTCGTCCATCACCCAGGCGGTCACGTACCACCACTCGGTGCGGAAGGCGGGATGGCTGCCGTGGTCCGAGGGAAAGCTCGGCATGATTCCCGGCCGCACCTCGGGATAACCGCCCGCCCCTGCGGCGCCAGCCGCGAAAATCAGCGCCAGCCACAGCCAGCGAACGGGATTCACCAGTCCTCCTTCACGGCCAGAACCGCCTCGCGCCGCATCGCCTGCCTGCCGCTGATCGCCGCCGTGGCTACCGCCAGCACCAGCAGAGTGCCGGCAAAAAGCAGGAGTTCGCCCCAGGGGATCGCGAGATCCATGCTCCAGTGGAAGGACTGGCGATTGACGACATGGATCAGGATCAGGCTGACCAGCCAGCCCAGCGAGAGCCCCACCGCCAGGGCGACGCTGCCGAGCAGCGCGCCTTGCGTTGCCAGCATGGCGCCTATCTCGCGCGGGCGCATGCCGAGGTGGCGCAGAACGCCGAACTCGCGCCGGCGCGCCAGCACCAGCGCGGCGAAGCTCGCCGACAACCCGGCGAGGCCGATCGCCACGGCCACGCCTTCCAGTGCATAGGTGGCGGCGAAGGTCCGATCGAACAGCGCGAGCGAGAACTGGCGCAACTCGGACGGCAGCGCCGCTTCCACGCTGCCCCGGGGCAGCAGCGCGGTGGCCGCGCGCCGCACCGCCTCGGGACTCGCGCCGGGTTCCAGCCACAGCGCCGCATCGTTGGCGCGCTCGTCGCCGGTCAGCGCGATATAGACTTGCCGCTCGATTGCAATCGCCCCTTGCGCGCGCGCGTAATCCCGCCACACGCCGGCCACGAGAAAGCGCGCGCTGCGCCCGGCGAGAATCAGTTCGATCCGCTCGCCGACGCGCCAGCCGTGCACATCGGCTGCCACCTCGCTCGCCCACAGCGGTGTTTCTCCGGCTTCCGCCGCGACCGCACGGCCGGTCAGCGGCAGATGGCGCTCCGGCGCCGCGCGATCGACCGCTCCCGCCAGAAGCACGAGGCGCGGCTTGCCGGGCGCCACCGGCACCGTGTCGCTGCGCAGGAAGTCGACGCGGCGCACGCCCGGCAGCATGGCAATCCGCGCCTGCTCGTCCGGGGTGAAGAATCCGGTATCCCCCGCGCTGCCGGCACGCAGGTAGAGTTCGGCGGGCAGCACGCGATCCAGCCAATCGATGAGCGAAGTGCGGAAGGAAGCGACCATGATGCTCATGGCGGTTGCCAGGGCGATGCTGGCGACAAGAGGCGCCAGGCTCACCGACGCCTGCCCCGGCGCGCCCTTCAGTTGCAGCAGCGCGAGTTGGGGAACGGCCGCGCGGGGCAGCGGCAGCGCGGAGAACATCGCGGCCGCCGCGCGCGGCAGCAGGGCGATGCTGCCGAGCAGCAGCAGGGCGATCGAGCAGTAGCCGAAATACGGCAGGCCATCCAGCGGCGGCGCCAGCGCCAGCAGCAGGCCCGCCGCCATCGGCAGCATGCCTGCCCACGGCGCGGGCAGCCCGGCGAATGCCCGCTCCTCGTCGCCGGCATGCAGGGCACGCGCCGGG
>PNJM01000152.1 GCA_013821865.1 Rhodocyclaceae bacterium | reverse complement strand
TGGAGGATCGCCCGGCCACGGGCGACGACCTGGTCGGCGTCACCGGCGCCTTCTGCGCCATCGCCGACACCGGCACGCTCATGCTGCTTTCCGGCCCCGACACGCCGGCGGCAACCAGCCTGCTGCCGGAAACGCACATCGCCATCCTGCCCGTATCGCGCGTCGTGCCCTTCATGGAGGATGGCTGGCGCCTCCTGCGCGAGGAGAAGGGAAGCCTGCCGCGGGCGGTGAATTTCGTTTCCGGCCCTTCGCGCACCGCCGACATCGAGCAGACCGTCACCCTCGGCGCCCACGGCCCCTACCGCGTGCACATCATCCTCGTCGGCTGATCGTTTCTGATTCAGCCGCAAGACTGAGTTGCCATTGACCTGTATCAAGGGCTGGTGGCTGCCGGCACGGTAGCTTCGGCCCTTTCTTTTTCCGATTTCCAGCGAGGTAAGGGTGATGGCAGCAGTCATGCCGGCCGCCGGCCGCGATAGGCTCCTAATGTCGGGCAACGAGGCCGTGGCGCGCGCGGTGTGGGAGGCCGGGACGAAGGTCGCGGCCGGCTATCCGGGCACGCCGGCGACCGAGATGCTGGAGTCGCTCTCCGCCTATCCCGACCTCTACACCGAGTGGTCGGTGAACGAGAAGGTGTCGCTGGAAGTCGCCATCGGCGCTTCCATGATGGGCTCGCGCGCGTTCAGCGCCATGAAGCACGTCGGCCTCAACGTCGCTTCCGATGCGCTGATGACGCTGACGCTGACCGGCGTCGAGGGCGGCCTGGTCATCGCCGTGGCCGACGACGTCGGCATGTCCTCCTCGCAGAACGAGCAGGATTCCCGCCACTGGGGCCGCTTCGCCCACGTGCCCATCCTCGAGCCGGCCGATTCGCAGGAAGCCTACGACATGTGCCGCTACGCCTTCGAGCTTTCCGAGGAGTTCCAGGTGCCGGTGATCCTGCGCCTGACCTCCCGCATCTGCCACGTCAAGGGCCTGGTCAAGGTCGGCGAGCGCATCGAGCGCAAGACCACGGGCTTCAACAGGAACGCCGAGCGCTGGGTGATGGTGCCCGGCCACGCCAAGCGGCGCATTCCCCTCATGCTCGAGCGCGAGCAGGAACTGAAGCGGCTTTCCGACGAGACGCCGCTCAACGTGCTGGAGCGCGGCAGCGACCGCCGCGTCGGCTTCATCACCAGCGGGCCGGCCTACATGCACGTGCGCGAGACCTTCCCCGAGGCGCCGGTGCTCAAGCTGGGCCTGTCGTATCCCTGGCCTCTTGCGAAGGCCTATGAACTCGAGGAGATGGTCGACACCGTGGTGGTGGTCGAAGAAGTCGAGCCCCTCCTCGAAACGGAGCTGAAAGCGGCCGGCATCGCCGTCCAGGGCAAGGCCTTCCTGCCGCGCATCGGCGAGTTGGCGCCCGAAGTGGTGAAGCCCGCCGTCGAGCGCCTTCTGCGCAAGGAAGCTGTGCCCGCGCCCGAATCCGCTGTGGCGCTGCCGCCGCTCTTCCCGCGGCCGCCGACCCTGTGCGCCTCCTGCCCGCACATGGGGGTGTACTACACGCTGTCGCAGCTGAAGAACCTCACCATTTCCGGCGACATCGGCTGCTACACTCTGGGCGCCGGCCATCCGTGGAACTCGCTCGACTCGACCATCTGCATGGGCGCCTCGATGGGCATCGCCCTCGGCATGGACAAGGGCCGCGGCGAGGCCGACAAGAACAAGCGCATCGTCGCGGTGATCGGCGACTCGACCTTCATGCACATGGGCATGCAGGGCCTGCTCGACATCACCTGGAACCGCGGCAACGTCACCATCCTGCTGCTCGATAATGGCACGGTGGGCATGACCGGCGGCCAGAACACGCCGGCCAACGGCCGCGACATCCACGGCCAGGGCGCGCCGCGCATCGACTTCCCCAGGCTGGTCGAAGCGCTCGGCGTGAAGAAGGAACGCATCCACGTCGTCGACCCCTACCAGCTGCCGGTGCTGTTCAAGACCCTGCGCGACGAGACGAAGATCGACGACGTCTCGGTCATCATCACCGACCGCCCCTGCGTGCTGATCGAGGAATTCAAGCCGTTCAAGCCCTACGTGGTCGAGGAAGACAAGTGCACCGGCTGCGGCAACTGCGTCGAGGTCGGCTGCCCGGCCATCCACGTCACGCGCCGCGACAAGGTGGTGAAGCCCTCGGGCAAGGAGGTCGATCTGGCCTTTACGCGCATCGACAGCATCGCCTGCACCGGCTGCGGCCTCTGCGTGCAGCCCTGCGCGCCGGAGGCGATCATCCATTTCGAACCGGCAGGTCGCGTCGTTTCCATCCAACCCGTATGACAGGCGAGCAATGACCTACGAAACCACCAACATCCTCGTCTGCGGCATCGGCGGCCAGGGCGTCATGACGGCCACCGAGATCCTGTCCGAGGCGGCCATCGCCGAGGGGCACGACGTCAAGAAAACCGAGGTCGCCGGCATGTCGCAGCGCGGCGGCGTCGTCACCTCGCACCTGCGCTTCGGCAAGAAGGTGCTCTCGCCGCAGATCGCGCCGGGCACCGCCGACGTGCTGCTCGGCTTCGAGGCGGCCGAGGCGCTGCGCTGGGCGCATTTCCTCAAGCCGGGCGCCATGGCGCTGGTGAACGATGCGCGCATGGTGCCGCCGGTGGTCGAGCTGGGCCTGTTCAAGTACCCGGACGATCCCATCGGCGACATGCGCGCCCGCGGCGTCAGGACGGTGTCCTTCGATGCCGCCACCATCGCCCGCGACCTGGGCGACCTGCGCCTGGGCAATACCGTCATGCTGGGCGCCATCGCCGACCAGCTGCCGTTCTCCGCCGACGTGCTGCTGGCCTGCGTCGTCAAGCGCTTCGAGCGCAAGGGCGAGAAGGTGGTGGAGATGAACCGCAAGGCCTTCGCCGCGGGACGCGCGGCCGCCGCGCAGGCGGCGACGCCGGCGAATGCCTGATCGCCGCCGGCACAAGCACGAGCGCCGCCAGCGCGGGCCGGTGTAAAATAGCCTTATTCCGCGGAGCCTCCGGGCTCCGCTCTCATTTTTGATTGCCATGACTGCCAAAATCCTCGACGGCAACGCCCTTTCCGCCAAGCTCCGCGCATCCCTCCGCCATCGCGCGGCCGAACTCGCCGCCCAAGGCTGCCGGCCCGGCCTGGCCGTGATCCTCGTCGGCGAGAATCCGGCCTCCCAGGTGTACGTGCGCAACAAGATCAAGGCCTGCGAAGCTGTCGGCGTGCATTCGGAGAAATACGAATTCCCGGCCGACACGCCGCCGGAAAAAGTGCTCAACAAGATCGCCGCGCTGAATGCCGATCCGAAGATCCACGGCATCCTGGTGCAGCTGCCGCTGCCGAAGCAGTTCGATGAGGACGCCGTGCTGGAAGCCATCTCGCCGGAGAAGGACGTCGACGGCTTCCATGCCGAGAACGTCGGCCTGCTCGCGCAGGGCCATCCGCGCTTCATCTCCTGCACGCCCTATGGCATCATGGAAATGCTGAAATCCGAGGGCGTCTCGCTCAAGGGCAAGGAAGCCGTGGTGGTCGGCCGCAGCAATATCGTCGGCAAGCCGATGACGCTGCTGCTCATCGGCGCCAGCGCCACCGTCACGGTGTGCCATTCGCAGACTCGGGACCTGGCCTTCCACACGCGCCGCGCCGACATCCTGGTGGCGGCGGTGGGCAGGCCGAAGATGATCACCGGCGGCATGGTGAAGCCCGGCGCGGTGGTCATCGACGTCGGCATCAACCGCCTGCCGGACGGAAAGCTGTGCGGCGACGTGGATTTCGAATCGGCGAAGGAAGTCGCCTCGCTCATCACCCCGGTGCCCGGCGGCGTCGGCCCGATGACGATCACCATGCTGCTCGCCAACACCATCGAGGGTGCCGTACGCGCCGCGGGAAAATAGAGTTCCAAGGGAGATAACCATGGTCAAGCATCCTCTCGTCGGCATCGTCATGGGTTCGGATTCCGACTGGCCCATCATGAAGGCCTGTGCCGAAACCCTGAAGAGCTTCGGCGTGCCGCATGAAGCCAAGGTGCTCTCCGCGCACCGCACGCCCGACGCGGCGCTCGATTATGCCGCCAGCGCGGCCGAGCGCGGCATCAAGGTGCTGATCGGCGCGGCCGGCGGCGCGGCGCACCTGGCCGGCGTGCTGGCCGCCAAGACCGAACTGCCGGTGCTGGCGGTGCCCATGCCCTCCAAGCACCTGCAGGGGCTGGATTCCCTGCTCGCCATGGTGCAGATGCCCGGCGGCATTCCCGTCGCCACCTTCGCCATCGGTGAGGCGGGCGCCACCAACGCCGCCCTCTTCGCCGTCGCCATGCTGGCGCTCAACGACGCCGATCTGGCGAAAGCGCTTTCCGAGTTCCGCGTGCGCCAGACCGAGAAGGTGCTGGCGAAGACGCTGCCCGCGGTCTGAGTCGCCGCCATGCGGCCTGAGATCGAAGGGGCCGTCGCGCTGCTGCGCGCAGGCGAACTGGTCGCCTTTCCCACTGAAACAGTCTACGGCCTCGGCGCCGACGCCATGAGCCCGGCTGCGGTGGCTAAGATCTTCGCTGCCAAGGGCCGTCCGGCCGACCACCCGCTCATCGTCCATCTGTCTGCCGCCGCGCACATGGCGCGCTGGGCACGCGAGGTGCCGGCCGAGGCGGAAAAGCTCGCCGCCGCCTTCTGGCCGGGGCCGCTCACCCTGATCCTCAAGCGCCAGCCGCAGGTGGCGGACGCCGTCACCGGCGGGCAGGACACGGTCGGCCTGCGCGTGCCCAATCATCCGCTGGCGCTGGAACTGCTCGCCGCCTTCGCCGGCGCGAATGGTGGTGGACTCGCCGCGCCCTCCGCCAACCGCTTCGGCCGCATCAGCCCGACCACCGCCGCCCACGTGCGCGAGGAACTGAATGACGCCGTGCCGCTCATCCTCGACGGCGGACCCTGTCCGGTCGGCATCGAGTCCACCATCCTTGACCTGTCGCGCGGGAAGGCCGTGCTGCTGCGGCCCGGCGTCATCGGCGCTGCCGACATCGCACGGATCATCGGCCATGCGCCGGAAGCTGCCGCGCCCCGCGAAACAGGAAGTGAAACGCCGCGTGTTTCGGGCTCGCTTGACGCCCACTACGCGCCGCGTACGCCGCTGGCGCTGGTGTCCTCGGACGGACTGTTGTTTGCCCTGCGCAGCGCGTTGGTGGCCGGGGAAAGGATCGCCGTGCTCGCTCCCACGCCTCAGGCCATCACCCACGACCTGGTTGCATGGAAGCAGTCTTCGGCCGATCCGGCGGCCTTCGCCCATGACCTCTATGCCAATCTGCGCGCGCTGGATGCCCTGGGCTGCGCGCGCATCCTCGTGCAGCAGCCGCCGGCCGGCGAAGCATGGCTGGCCGTGAACGACCGCCTGCGCCGCGCCGCCGCCGGCTCGGGCGAGGACGACGAAACCTGACATGGTTCTCCCGCTCCCCTCGGGGAGAGGGGCAAGGTGGCGCTTGCAAGGTGCGTAACTGCAAGGTGCGTAACTGGCAGAAGCCCGCAAAACTGGCTATAATCCGCGCCTTCTTTGGGCCGGTAGCTCAGCTGGGAGAGCGTCGCGTTCGCAATGCGAAGGTCGGGAGTTCGATCCTCCTCCGGTCCACCATTTCCAGAAGGCCAGACTTTGCTCTGGCCTTTTTCATGCCCGCGAAGGGCCAGCACTGGCGGGGCTTCGCGGGCAATGCGAATTTCGGTGATCGCTGACAGACCCTGATTTCGCCCTGCAGGCCACCCGAATTCCTCTCTTTTCTCTGGTTTGTGCGTAGCCCGGTCAAGGCATGACCCCCTGTAACCACGCGGGTTTCCGGGCGGTGGTTTGCACCCCACGTCTCATAGCGGTGGGGTTTCGAACGTGCTCTCACGGTCAACTGGCCAGCCCTCCGATCACTGCCCGCTGCGCGTTCCAGTCATCCGGCAGCGGGTTCTCGACGAAGAACAACAGCGACAGTCCGACCGGCTGCCGGCCACGCGCAATGTCCTCGACGATGTCCGGTACCAGTCGGGCGAGCTTGAGCATCTTCTGCATCCGCGCCAGACCGATCTTCTCGGCCTTGGCCAACTCGGTCATATTTTTCACCCGACCGGAGTCGAGCAACTCCTGCCAGAAGAAGGCCCGCGCCAGCGCCGCCATCAGATTCTCGTCGACGGACGTCGGCCGACCGGGATTCAGCGGCGATGCCATCCGCCCCGGCGTCGTCGGCTCGACCACCACCTTCCGCGCCTTGTGCCTGACAAAGCGCACCGGGATGAACGTGGTCAGCTTGATACCCTGATCCAGTTTCAGGGTTTGTGATTGGGCCTGCCCGATTTGCTCCATCCCTCTCATGCCATTGCCTCCATTTCCATTTCACGCAGTTCCGCTCCGATGCTGTTCGGTGCCAGTTCTGCCATCAACGCCGACCACCCGGCTGGCTGCCACTCGATGTCGACGCCCTCGTCCTTAAGCTGCACCCGGGCAATCAGCAAGCGCACTAGCCG
>PNJM01000151.1 GCA_013821865.1 Rhodocyclaceae bacterium | reverse complement strand
CCATCACCGAGGTGCACGCCACGCTCGACCGCATGGAGGCCGAGCGCATTCGCCAAGCGGATGCAGCCCGGCTCGCCGTCCTCACCGCCCCCTACGACCATGTACTGAAGGAACCAAGTATGAGCGCTGAAATCGTTGCCGAAGCCCTACAACGCGCCGCCGAGCATGCCGCCGGCCTGCCGGCCGAGCCGGTTGCCGTCGTGGCCGTAGTCTTCGCCGCCGACGGTACCTGTCTGCCGTGCGTGCTGGGGCCTTGGGCAAGGCCTGTCCATCGTGACAGTGACGGAGAGATCTGACCGGCAGAACCGGTTTCAGGATGAAACCCAAGAAACGGGTTTCAGGGCGACCGCGGCGCCCTACTCGGGGCCGAGTGCATCGCGGCAACGGCGATCGGGAAAGCGGTACCGCAAGGAAATCCGGCTTATTTGATGCGGGTCAGATGCGGCCGCGTCGGCGGCTCGTCGGGTGGCGGTTCGGTTTGCGCCTGCGCGGCTTCCTCCGTGGCGGGCATCCCCCCCTGCACGCTCTCCGTCACCTCGAAGGCCATGCCCTGCCCGTTCTCGCGGGCGTAGATGGCCGCGACATTCTCGACCGGAATCGAGATGCCTTGCGACACGCCGCCGAAGCGGGCCTGGAAGGTGATGAGGTCGTTGCCCATGTGCAGGTTATGCACCGCTTCGGCACCGATGTTGAGGACGATCTGGCCGTCGCGCACGAACTGCCGCGGAACGACGGTGTTCGCGTCGACGCGCACGGCGATGTAGGGCGTGAAGCCCTGATCCGCGCACCACTCGTGGAGGGCGCGCAGCAGGTAGGGCTTGGTGGAGACTGTGCTCATCGGTACGGGGCCCGCCAGGGCGCCGGCAAGGCGGTCATGCGCTCAGCGGCGCATCACCTTTTCGGAGGGCGTCAGCGCATCGATGAAGCCTTGCCGGCTGAAAATCCGCTCGGCGTACTTCATGAGTGGCGCCGTCGCCTTGGGCAGTTCGATACCGTAGTGGTCGATGCGCCAGAGCAGCGGCGCAATAGCCACGTCGAGCATGGAGAACTCGTCGCCCAGCATGAATTTCTGCTTGTTGAACACCGGCGCCAGTTCGGTGAGCCGGTCGCGCACGTGGATTCGCGCCTTCTCCGCCGCCTTGAGGTTCTTTTCCAGCGCATCGATGTGGGAGAACAGTTCCTGCTCAAAGGTGAACAGCAACTGCCGCGCGCGGGCGCGCATGATCGGATCCGGCGGCATCAACTGCGGGTGCGGGAAACGCTCGTCGATGTACTCGTTGATGATGTTCGCTTCGTAAAGTACAAGGTCGCGGTCTACCAGTACCGGCACGCGGTTGTACGGGTTGATGACCGCGATATCCTCCGGCTTGTTGAAGAGGTCGACATCGATCACCTGGAAGTCCATCCCCTTCTCGTACAGGACGATCCGGCAGCGATGGCTGAACGGGCAGGTGGTGCCCGAGTACAGAGTCATCATGGTGTTCGCACCCCAGGAATAGTCGGCATCGCGCACCACGCGACGTACGCGCGGTGCGTTGTATTCTCGATGTCCGATGAACTGCATAGCGGTTCTTGCAGCGGTATTAATGCACGTCTTTCCAGTATTCGCGCTTGAGCAGGTAGGCGAACACAAAAAGCACACCGAGGAACAGCAGCACGGCGATGCCGATGCGCTTGCGCGTATCAGCCACAGGTTCGCCCATCCAGACGAGGTAGCCGACCAGGTCGGCCACCGCGTTGTCGTACTCCTGCTGCGTCAGCTTGCCCGGCTTGACCAGCTTCAGCTTGTGGTCTTCCATCACCTGCTCGCCCTGCAGTTCGAAGAGGACGTGCGGCATCCCGACGTTCTCGAACACGGCGTTGTTCCAGCCGGTCGGGCGCGACCCGTCGCGGTAGAACCCGCGCAGGTAGGTGTACAGCCAGTCGGCGCCGCTGCCGAATTCGCCGGCGCGCGAGCGGGCGATCAGGGACAAATCGGGCGGCCAGGCGCCGAAGGCTTCCTTGGCCTCCTTGCGGCTCATGGCAACAGCCATCGGCTCGCCGATCTTGTCAGCCGTGAACATCAGGTTGTCCTTGATCTGCTGGTCGGTCAGTCCTATGTCCTTGAGGCGGTTGTAACGGACATAGCTCGCGCCGTGGCAGCTCAGGCAATAGTTGACGAACAGCTTGGCGCCGTTTTGCAGGGCCGCCTGGTCGTTCGCCTTGTTCGGAGCCCGGTCGAGCTTGAGTTCAACATTGCTTGCCAGGGCCGCCAGCGGCGCGAAAAGGACCACGATCAGGAGCTTCTTGATGATGTTCGTGCTCATTTCGAAGTGACCCTTTCCGGCTCCGGCTTGCATTTGTCGATCCTCGTGTACCAGGGCATCAGGAAGAAGAACAGGAAGTAGAGGATCGTGCAGATCTGCGCGACGATGGTGCGGCCCTCCGTCGGGGCCAGCATGCCGAGGTAGCCCAGGATGAGGAAGGACACCACGAAGATTGCCAGCGCGGCCTTGTAGATCGGCCCCTTGTAGCGGATCGACTTTACCGGGCTGCGGTCCAGCCAGGGCAGGAAGAACAGGACGAGCACGCCCAGGAACATGAAGATGACGCCCCACAGCTTGGCATCGACCCAGAAGAAGTTGACCGTGTGCGCCCGCAGGATCGAGTAGAACGGCGTGAAGTACCACACCGGCGCGATGTGCGGCGGTGTCTGCAGCGGATCGGCCGGAATGAAGTTGTTGTACTCCAGGAAGTAGCCGCCCAGCTCGGGCGCGAAGAACATGATGATCGAGAAGAACATCAGGAAAACCACGACGCCGACGATATCCTTCACCGTGTAGTACGGGTGGAAGGGAATGCCGTCGAGCGGGATGCCGGTCTTCGGATCCTTGTTCTTCTTGATCTCGATACCGTCCGGGTTGTTCGAGCCCACTTCGTGCAGCGCCAGGATGTGCGCGGCGACCAGGCCGACAAGCACCAGCGGAATGGCGATGACGTGGAAGGCAAACATGCGGCCCAGGGTCGCGTCGCCGATGACATAATCGCCGCGGATCCAGGTCGCCAGGTCGTTCCCGATCAGCGGAATGGCAGAGAACAGGCTGAGAATTACCTGGGCGCCCCAATACGACATTTGCCCCCAGGGCAGCAGGTAGCCAGCGAAAGCCTCGGCCATCAGGCACAGGTAGATGAACATGCCGAAGATCCACAGCAGTTCGCGCGGCTGGCGGTAGGAGCCGTAGAGCATGGCACGGAACATGTGCAGGTAGACGACGACGAAGAACGCCGAGGCGCCCGTCGAGTGCATGTAGCGGATCAGCCAGCCGAAGGAGACGTCGCGCATGATGTACTCGACGCTGGCGAAGGCCACCGGCACGCCGTTGGCGTTGAGCGAAGCGTCCGGCTTGTAGTGCATGACCAGGAAGATACCGGTGACGATCTGCATCACCAGCACCAGCAGCGCCAGGGAACCGAAGAAATACCAGAAGTTGAAGTTCTTCGGTGCGTAGTACTCGGACAGGTGCGCCTTCCAGTTGGCCGTGAGGGGGAAACGTGCATCAACCCACTCCATCACGTTCCCCATGAGGGAGCCGTCCGACTTGAATTTCTCGAAATTGGTGCTTGCCATTGCGCTCCCCTTATGCCTTCTTGTCTTCGCCGATCAGGATGCGCGTGTCCGATATGTAGTAGTGCGGCGGCACTTCCAGGTTATCGGGCGCCGGCTTGTTCTTGTACACGCGGCCGGCCAGGTCGAAAGTCGAACCGTGGCAGGGACAGAGAAAGCCGCCGGGCCAGTCCGCATCGATGCCGGAGTCGGCCCCGGTCTTGAATTTGTCCGTCGGCGAGCAACCGAGGTGGGAACAGATGCCGACGACGACGAGGTATTCCAGCTTGATCGAGCGCGGCTCGTTCTTGGCGTACGCGGGCTGATTAGGGCGTTTCGATTCTGGATCGGCCACCTTCTCGTTGACCTTCTTCAGCGACTCGATCATTTCCCTGGTGCGGTGGATGATCCAAACCGGCTTGCCGCGCCACTCGACGCGCATCATTTCGCCGGGCGCGAGCTTGCCGATGTCGGCCTCGACCGGGGCACCGGCAGCCTTGGCCCGCTCCGAAGGAAGCATGCTGGCTACAAAAGGCACGGCTGTCGCAACCGTCGCGACGCCTCCCACCGCTGCAGTGGCAAAAACCAGATTTCGCCTGCTGCAATCTACTTTCTCGTCACGGCTCATGGCCCCTTTTTCCTGAAGATGAACAATGTGAACTCAAAAACCGCAGGATTATACCGAAAAATCAAAGGGGATTGGAAGTCACATCGCGGAAAGCCTTGCTGGGCGCGGCTTTCGGGCTGCCACGGGTCAGATCGCCCCGTCCCGCCTCAATCCGGCCACTTGCTCTGAAGAAAAACCCAGCCGATCAATGACTTGTTTTGGGCATCAGGGCTTGTCCATTAACAAGCCCTTACAGCGGGCGCCGCTCGATCAGCGCCTGGGCGATGGTGCCGGCGTCGGTGTGCTCCAGTTCGCCGCCGACCGGCAGGCCGCGAGCGATACGGCTCGCCTTGAGATTCCGCGCGCGCAGCATCTCGCCGAGATAATGGGCCGTCGCCTCGCCCTCGTTGGTGAAATTGGTGGCGATGATCACCTCCTTCACCACGCCGTCGCCGGCCCGCGCCAGCAGGCGGTCGAGGCCGAGCTCCTTCGGTCCGATGCCGTCCAGCGGCGAGAGATGCCCCATCAGCACGTAGTACATGCCCTTGAAGGCGTGCGTCTGCTCCATCATGTTGAGGTCGGCCGGCGTTTCGACGATGCACAGCAGCGCCGGATCACGCCGCGGCGAAGCGCAGTTCTCGCACACCTCCTCCTCGCTGAAGGCATTGCAGCGCGCGCAGTGGCGCAGCACTTGCACGGCATGGTCGAGCGAGCGGGAAAGCCGCAACGCGCCCTTCTGATCACGCTGCAGCAGGTGGTAGGCCATGCGCTGCGCCGACTTCGGCCCGACGCCGGGCAGGCAGCGCAGGGCTTCGATGAGTTCTTCGAGAGATGATGGAGAGGCCATGGCGCAGGTCGGCCCGCAGGTCGGGCTTCAGCCCGGCCTGCGATTCAAAACGGCAGTTTCATGCCGGGCGGCAGATTGAGGCCGGCGGTGAAGCCGCTCATCTTCTCCTGCACGGTGGCCTCGACGCGGCGCACGGCATCGTTCACCGCGGCGGCGACGAGATCCTCCAGCATTTCCTTGTCGTCGCCGACCAGCGAGGGGTCGATACTGATGCGGCGCACGTCGTGCTTGCAGGTCATGACCACCTTGACCAGGCCGGCGCCGGACTGGCCCTCGACCTCGATCATGGCCAGCTGCTCCTGCGCTTTCTTCATGTTTTCCTGCATCTGCTGGGCCTGCTTCATCAGGCCGGCCAGTCCGCCCTTCATCATGGAATTCTCCTGAAACTCGATCTCAAACTGGTTTGATGGATTGTTCGCTGATCGTGGCGTCGAAGGTGTCGATCATGTCGCGCACGAATGCGTCCTGCTCCAGCGCCGCAATGGCGCGGTTGTGTTTCTCTGCCCGCTCGTTCGAGGCGCGTTGCGCGGGGGTTTCGCCGGCCAGTTCGCCGATCTCGACGGTGAGACGCAGCGGCCGGCCCAGATGGGCCGAGAGCTCGGCCTGCAGCTTCTCCTGCGGCGCCTTGTTGATGAGCAGGGACTTGTGCGCCGGATTCAGGCGCAGCTTGACGTCCGCTTCGGAAAGCTCGGCCAGTTCGCAGTGGTGCGCCAGTTCGCGCACCATGCCGCCGAGCCTGAGGTTGCCCAGGATCGAATGCCAGTCTCCGTTCGCGGCGGCATTGCCGGCGGCCGGTTTCGCTGCCGGTTTCTTCTCTACCGGCTTCTCCGCAGGCTTTCCCACTGCCTTTTCGACAATTGGAGCCTGGGTGCGGGTTTCGCCCGCTGCCACGCGTGGCGCGGCGGCTGGCGGCGGCGGGACAGCGCGCTCGACCGGCGCCGGTGGCGCGCCGGCGGCCAGCCCGGGCGGACTTTCCGGGTTGAACGCCGCCAGGCGCAGCAGCGTCATGGTGAAACCGGCGTATTCGTCCGGCGCCAGGGCCAGGTCGCTGCGCCCGTTGATGACGATCTGGTAGCAGAGCTGGAGGAATTCCGCGTCGAAAACCTGCGCATAGCGCGCCAGCCGGCTGCGCTCGATTTCATCGAGGATGGCCTCGGGCGCGAACTGCACCAGCGCAATGCGGTGCAGCAGGGTGGCGAACTCCTGCAATGCCGAATCGAACGACAGGCTGCGCGCATCCATGGCATCGGCAACGACGATCATGGCGCCGATGTCGCGGACGACCAGCGCATCGAGCAAGGCATACAGATGATCCTCGCCCACCGTGCCGAGCATGTCGCGCACCGCCTCCTCCTCGACGCGTCCGGCGCCGTGGGCGATGGCTTGGTCGAGCAGGGAAAGACCGTCGCGCATGCTGCCTGCCGCGCCCTTGGCGATGTGGCGCAGCGCCGCCGGCTCGAAGGGCACCTTTTCCGCTTCGAGGATGCGCGCGAGATGGTCGACGATGTGCTGCGGCGGCATCTGCTTGAGGTT
>PNJM01000150.1 GCA_013821865.1 Rhodocyclaceae bacterium | reverse complement strand
CATAGTTTCCTCAGACTTTCTCGACGTCGACCGTCGTCTCGTAGAAGATGCGGTTCGGATTGAAGCCGCCGGAGACGAACTTGATGTGGCCGTAGCCGCCCACCATCTCCAGCGGGTTGATCAGTTCGGCGCCGACGTCGTTGTAGTGGGTCATGTTCTTGTACAGGTACTGCTCCCAGCCGTGCTCGGAGAAGACCTGGTCGTCGGGCAGGGAGGGCGCGGCCTTCGCCACGGCGAAGAATTCGCCCTGGGAATTGAATATCCGCACCAGGTCGCCGTCCTTGATGCCCTTGCGGGCCATGACCTTCGGGTTGAGGCACACGTCCGGCTCGCCGCGCTGATGGCGCAACAGCCACTTCTCGTTACGGCAGAAGGAGTGAATGCCCCAGCGGGTATGCGGCGAGTTGGTCTTGAAGGGATCCTTCTTCGGTCCCAGGTGGCCGCCCTTGACATTCGGCACAGGTACGGCCGCGCCGAAGCGCTGGAACCAGTCGTGGTCCACATAGAACTGCAGACGCCCGGTCAGCGTGTCGTAGGGCTTCTTCTCGCTCACGTTCACGGTGAAGGGACGGTAGGGCTTGTCCTTCGGCACCGGCGCGGTCTTGCCGGCCGAGGGGCCGACGGCGACGAAACCCTTCTTCAGCAGTTCCTCGTAGGTGCCGGGGCCCAGCGCTTTCGACTTCTCCATGACGAAGCGCAGCGCCTGCTCGTCGGTGACGACCTTGCCGCCCATGGTGAAATCGTCGTAGAAGGTGTCGAAATCGATGGCGCTCTTGAGCTCGGGGTCCTCCACCCGCGTGATGCCGCGGGCCCTGGCCCGCTCCTGGATCTTCCTGGCCAGCGCCACGTTGATCTCCCAGTCGGTCTTGCGCTCGTACATGGGCTTGACCGGCTGGCCGAAGGCGTGGATAAAGCGCGTCACGGAGGTTTCCCGGATGTCCAGCTTCTCGATGGATGCGGCCGGCAGCACGATGTCGGCGTACATGGCGCCCGAATTGAGACGGAAGTCCACCACCACCAGCAGCTCGCAGCGCTTGAGGAAGTTCTCGGCGAGGTGGCTGTAGCCGTTGGAGGTGGCCCAGAGGTTGATGCCGCCGTTGAAATAGACCACCGGGTCCTTGATCGACTGCCACTTGGGCATCCAGCCCTTGGCCTCCGACTCCTTGCGCAGGCTCTCCATGTCGTCCACGCCGAAGCCGATCTGCTCCTTCAATTGGGCGTCGTCGTAGTAGGCCTTGGCGCGCCGGTACTGCTCGCCCCACACCCACTGGGCCAGCACCATGGAGACGCTGCGCCCCGGCTTGCCCTTCACGGCGCCCAGTTCCGTATTCCCTTCCAGGCGCCAGCCCTCGTAAGTCGTGTCGATGGAGCCGGTGGTGCCGTGGTGGCCGATCAGGGTCAGGATGAGTATCTTGAGGCGCCCGCACTGGAAACCGTCCATGTGCTTCTGGTTGTTGTAGCCGTCGAGGATGCGCAGGGCCTTGCACTCGGCGATCCAGCCGACGAGCTTGCGCACCACGGTCGGATGGATGCCCGTGGTGGCCTGGGTGGCTTCCGGCGTATAGGGCGCGATCTCCGCCTTGAGGCGCTCGAAGACCGTGGTCACCTTGACGCCGTCCGCGTCGAATGTGCCTTCCAGGGCCGGAACGACGGCGCCGAGTTTCAGGGTCTTGTCCTTGCTGCCCATGCTGCCGGGTGCTGGCACGGCCTTGCCGCTCTTCGTGTCCCAGACGTAGAACACCTGGTCGCTGCCGTCCGCCTTGAAATCCTTCTCGCGCAGGAACTTGCCGTTGTCGGTGCGCACCAGGAAGGGCAGGTCGGTCTGCTCCTTGAGGTAGTCCGCCTTGTAGTGCTTGCCGGCGATGAGCTCGTTCACGATCGCCGCGGCGAGATGGGAGTCCGTGCCCATCTTCACCGGCACGAACAGGTCGGAGTGGATCGAGGAGGGGTTGTAGTCCACCGAAATATTCACCAGCCGCGCCCCGTTGTAGCGCGCTTCCATCAGGAAGTGCGCATCCGGGATGCGCGTGACGATGGGGTTCTTGTGCCACATGAGAATGAGGTCGGAGGTGAACCAGTCGTCGAAAGTGGACACCGTGCGCGCCGGCATGCGCACCGTCTGGATGCCGGGATAGAGGTCGCCGGTCATGGAGGAGACGTCCGGCTTGATGGCGCCCAGCAGGTTGGCCATCCGCGTGTAGGCCGTATTGCTGATGACGGCGAAGGGGCGCTTGGGGATGCAGATGTTGCCGGGGCCGCGCTTGATTGTGGTGTCAATTATCTTGTCGGCGATCTCGGTGAGCGCCTCGTCCCAGGAAATGCGCTTCCACTTGCGCTCGCCGCGCGCGCCGACGCGCTTCAGCGGCCACTTGAGGAAGTCCGGCTGTTTCACCCAGGAGCAGTACACGGCGCCCTTCTGGCAGCCGCGCGGGTTCATGTCGGGGATGCCGGGCAGTTGCGGATATTCGCTCACCTGCTCTTCGCGCATCGGGATGCCGTCCTTCACGTACACCTTCCAGGCACAGCCGCCGACGCAGCCGTTGGAGTGGGTGGTGAAGCCGACCGAATCCCAGGTCCATTCCTTGCGGTAGAGGTCTTCCCAGCTCCGGTAGGGATAGTGCTTGAGCGGGTCCTCGACGGGCACGATCTTGGAAAAGGCCCAGGCGGCATTGGGAATGGCCAGAGTCGCCAAAGCCGCACCGGAGAGCCGCAGAAACTCTCGGCGGCTGGCGCCGTTGTCGGAATCATTCAAGGTACACCTCCCTCGGGTCTTGAGAAAGAATAAAAGCGGCTAATGACTACATACGTGCTAAATAGGATATCCAAGTCCTGTATTCTGCTACATTGACCTAAGTCAACATTCGTACGACTCTTGGATAGTTGGCCCGAAGAAATCCGAATGGAGGAGCGGAACGGCTGTGCTGAAGTCAGGGCGCCGAACTATGCGCCGTTACGCGAGAAATAGTGCGGCTCAGGTGTCGGGCTTGTTCGCAAGAGGAAGCCCGGCCTCAGCCCATTCGGCAATACCGTCGGTAAGCTTCGAGGCGTTGAAACCCTTTTTGCGCAGCAGCGCTACGGCTTCCGTGGCGAACAGGCAAAAGGGTCCGCGGCAGTAGGCGACGATCTCCCGGTCCCTGGACAGTTCGGCGAGCCTGTGCTCCAGCTCCTGGACGGGTATGGAACGCGCGTAGGGCAGGTGCCCGGCCCGATACTCCGCTGCGGGGCGCACGTCCAGGACCAGTATCTCCCCTTGCTTTGCCTTGTCGAGAAGCCCGAGCCGCGTCTCAGGCGTGAGACTTTCGGGTGCTGCCACGAACTTCTCTAACACGGTGCGAAGCTCCAGCAAGTGCTCCCCAGCGACCGTGTGCAAGGTGACCCATAGCTTCCCGATGTCATCGCCGCTCAGACGATACGCGACGAACCGTCCTTCCCGCCGGGAACTCACCAAGCGTGCCTCCTTCAGCACGCGAAGATGCGAACTGGCGAGCTTGATATCGATGTCCACCTCGCGCGCCAAGGCGTCTACCCGCTTCTCTCCCTGGACGAGCACTTCCAGCAATTCCAGGCGCTTGGGGCTGGACAGAGCCTTGCCCACGCGCGCCACCTGTTCGTAGAGGAGGTCTTTGATTTTTCTCTTGTTCATGGACTCCTGCCCAGGATCGCAACGAGGCACGAAGCGCAGTCGCTATGCGCGTTGGTCATCCGCCACGCCCTGACTGGCGCCCCGCCACCAGCAAGACCACCAGCCCTGCCTCAGACGATACGGCGACTACTTCTCATCGACCGGCAGGCTGTCGGCCTTCCACTCGGGGAAACCGTCCTCCAGCCGCCGCGCACGGAAGCCCTTCTTGCGCAACTGCTCGACCGCCTCGAAGGCCAGCATGCAGTAGGGGCCACGGCAGTAGGCGACGATCTCCTGGCCTTTCGGCAGCTTCTTCAATTGGCGCGGCAGGGATTCCAGGGGAACGTTGATGGCGCCCGGGATGTGCCCGGCAGAGAATTCGCTGGAAGGCCGCACGTCGATGACCACTGCCTCGCCGTTGCGCACCAGTTCGAACAGTTCCTCCCGCCGTACCGGGGTGAGCGTGTCGCGCCGCTCGAAATTGTCGCGCACGATGCGCTCGACCTGGGCCAGCGCCTCCAGCAGTTCGAGCCGGTTGGCGTGGGCGAGGGCTTTCGCCACCCGGGCGAAATGGTGGAAGAGCTGCTTCTTGGGCGGAATCGCCGGCGCCATGGCCTTACCGCATGCCCGGCAGCATGCCCTTCATGCCGCGCATGAGCTTCTGCATGCCTCCCTTGGAGAACTGCTTCATCATCTTCTGGGTTTGCTCGAACTGGTTGAGCAGACGGTTTACTTCCTGCACCTGCACGCCGGCGCCGGCCGCGATGCGTCGCTTGCGCGAGGCCTTGATGAGTTCAGGCTTGGCGCGCTCGGCCGGCGTCATGGAATTGATGATGCCTTCGAGACGGCGCACGGCCTTGTCCTCGATCTGTCCCTGCGCCTGCTGGGCGGCCTGGGCGAACTGCGCCGGCAGCTTGTCGAGCAGGCCGGACAGCCCGCCCATCTTGCGCATCTGGCCGATCTGCTCCTTGAAATCGTTGAGGTCGAAGCCCTTGCCGGACTTCAGCTTCTGCGCGAAATCCTTCGCCTTCTCCTGGTCTATCCCGCGCTGGGCTTCTTCGATCAGGCCAAGAACATCGCCCATGCCGAGGATGCGCGAGGCCATGCGCTCGGGATGGAACTCCTCCAGGCCGGTCAGCTTCTCGCCTACGCCGGCGTACTTGAGCGGCTTGCCGGTGACGTGGCGCACCGAGAGGGCCGCACCACCGCGGGCGTCACCGTCGAGCTTGGTAAGGATGACACCCGTAAGCGGCAGGGCCTCGTTGAAAGCGCGAGCGGTATTGACCGCATCCTGGCCCTGCATGGCGTCCACCACGAACAACGTCTCGACCGGCCTAAGCAAGGCATGCAGCTCAGCCACCTCGCGCATCATCGCCTCGTCGATGGCCAGGCGGCCGGCAGTATCGACGAACAGCACATCGTGGTAGTGCTTCCTGGCGTAATCGAGGGCGGCGAGCGCAATATCGGCCGGCTTTTCGCCGGCATGCGAAGGGAAGAAGTCGATGCCCGCCTGCCCGGCCACCAGGCGCAGCTGTTCGATGGCCGCCGGACGATAGACGTCGCAGCTGGCAACCAGCACCTTCTTCTTCTGGCGCTCCCTGAGCAGCTTGCCCAGCTTGCCCGTCGTGGTGGTCTTGCCGGCGCCTTGCAGGCCGGCCATCAGGATTACCGCCGGCGGCTGCACGGCCAGGTTGAGGCCGCTGTGGCTGCCGCCCATCAGTTCGGCCAGTTCGCGATGCACGACGCCGACCAGCGCCTGGCCGGGCGTCAGGCTGCCGATCACCTCCTGGCCGATCGCCTTTTCCCTGATGCGCGCAATGAGCTCCTTGACCACCGGCAGCGCGACATCGGCTTCGAGCAGTGCCATGCGCACCTCGCGCAGGGCATCGGCAACGTTGTCCTCGGTCAGGCGCGCCTGGCCGCGCAGCGTCTTGACCACGCGCGACAGGCGCTGCGTCAGATTGTCCAGCATGATGTTCCGATTCGGTTGGGAAGGTTGTAAACTCGCGGAATGCCGGCAATTTTACCGCATCTGCTCCCCGCCTCGTTGTACGCTTTCCTGGGCTTCCATTTCTGGCGCACCCGCTGGGCGTCCGTGGCGCCGGCGATGCCGCGCGGCATGCTGGCATGGGAGAGGCTGGCGCTGCTGGCGGCGCTGCTGCTGCATGCCTCGGCGCTTTACAGCGAATTGTTCGGCGGTGGCGCGATGCGCTTCGGCTTCGGCGCGGCGCTTTCGCTCATGCTCTGGCTTGCCGTGCTGATTTACTGGGTCGAGAGCTTCCATGCCCGCATGGAAGGACTGCAACCCCTGGCGCTGCCGCTGGCCGCGGTATGCACCCTGCTGCCCGCCCTCTTCCCCGGCCAGCACCTGCTGGCCAACGCTGCCTCTCCCATGTTCCGCGTTCACTTCCTCATCGCCATGGTGGCCTACAGCCTGTTCACCCTGGCCGCGCTCCACGCCATCATCATGGCGGTGGCCGAGCGGCGACTGCATCGCGGCGAACTGACCAGGCCGCTGGCGAGCCTGCCGCCGCTGCTGACGATGGAAGCGCTGCTGTTCCGGCTCATCCTCATCGCCTTCGTGCTGCTCACGCTGACGCTCGCCTCGGGAATCGCCTTCTCGGAAACCCTGTTCGGCAAGGCGATGGAATTCAACCACAAGACGCTGTTTTCGATCATTTCGTGGCTGATCTTCGCGGCGCTGCTGGTCGGGCGCTTCGCCTACGGCTGGCGCGGCCGCACCGCACTGCGCTGGACCCTGGCGGGCTTTGCCGCGCTGCTGCTGGCTTATGTCGGCAGCCGCTTCGTTCTCGAAATCGTTCTGGACCGGGCCGGTTGACAGGGAACAGGCCGGCCGGGATACTGCTTTTTTCGCATTTCCGCAAGAACGCCGCTTGATCGACGTCCCCCTCTCGGCGCAAATTGCCGCGCTGATCGCGCTGCTCATCGTTTCCGGTTTCTTTTCGCTCGCGGAAACC
>PNJM01000149.1 GCA_013821865.1 Rhodocyclaceae bacterium | reverse complement strand
CTTGGCATGCTCGTATTCCTCGATCATCAGGACGCCGGCGCCCTCGCCCAGCACGAACCCGTCGCGGCCCTTGTCCCACGGGCGGCTCGCCGTCGCCGGATCGTCGTTGCGCGTGGACAATGCCTGGGCCGAGGCGAAACCGCCGACGGCCAGCGGAGTCACTGTAGATTCCGCGCCGCCACAAAGCATCGCGTCGGCATCGCCGTACTGGATCATGCGGAAGCTGGTGCCGATGGCGTGCAAACCCGTCGTACAGGCTGTCACCACAGCGATGTTCGGTCCCTTCAGCCCGAACATGATCGACAGGTTGCCCGAGATCATGTTGATGATCGTGCCGGGAATGAAGAAGGGCGAAATCTTGCGCGGGCCGCCGCCAAGGTAGTCGTTATGGGTTTCCTCGATCATCGGCAGGCCGCCGATGCCGGAACCGATGCTGACGCCGATGCGCTCGGCGTTCTCGGGAGTCACCGTGAGACCGGAATCCCTGATCGCCTGGATGCCCGCCGCCATGCCGTAGTGGATGAAAACGTCCATCCGGCGCGCCTCCTTGGGCGACAGGTAGGCGGAAACGTCGAAGCCCTTGACCTCTCCGGCGATGCGCGACCTGAAGGCCGTGGCATCGAAACGGGTGATCGTGCCGATGCCGCTGCGGCCGGCCACGATATTTTCCCAGGCTTCCGAAATGCTGTTGCCGACCGGCGAAATGACGCCGAGGCCGGTGATGACAACCCTGCGGCGCGTCACTTCGTGCTTCTCCTGCTCCGGGGAAAATAGAAAGGGCTTACTTCTGGTGGGTGTTGATGTAGTCGATCGCCTGCTGCACGCTGGTGATCTTCTCTGCTTCCTCGTCGGGAATCTCGCACTCGAACTCTTCCTCGAGCGCCATGACCAGTTCCACGGTATCGAGCGAATCGGCGCCCAGATCGTCGACGAAGGACGACTCGTTCTTGATCTCGGATTCATTGACACCAAGCTGCTCAGCAACGATCTTCTTGACGCGTTGTTCGATGTTTTCCATTTATTTGCTCCTTCCCCTATTCGGCGGGTGTGACGAGAGTAAAAAACCGGGCTATTTTAGCAGAAAGGCCATGCCCGACCAAACTTGGCGGCTGAACAATCGGGCAGTTCAGCCCATGTACATGCCGCCATTGACGTGCAACGTCGTGCCTGTGATGTAAGCGGCCCTCGGCGAAGCGAGGAAGGAAACTGCTGCGGCGATCTCGTCGGCGCTGCCCAGCCGGCCGAGCGGGATCTGCCCAAGCAGGGCGTCGCGCTGCGCATCCGGCAGCGCCTTGGTCATGTCGGTGTCGATGAAGCCCGGCGCAACGCAATTCACCGTGATGTTGCGGCTGCCCAACTCGCGCGCCAGGGCGCGGCTCATGCCCTCCACGCCGGCCTTGGCCGCCGCGTAGTTGGCCTGCCCGGGGTTGCCCGAACTGCCGACCACCGAAGTGATGTTGATGATGCGGCCGGAGCGCGCCTTCATCATGCCGCGCATGACGGCCTTGGACAGGCGAAACACCGCCTTCAGGTTGGTGTCCAGCACTGCGTCCCACTCCTCGTCCTTCATGCGCATGGCCAGGTTGTCGCGAGTGATGCCGGCGTTGTTGACCAGCACCGACACCGAACCGTATTTCTTCTCGATCTCGCCGACCAATGCATCCACAGCTGCCGCATCACGGACATCGATCGAAGCGCCGTAGCCGGGAATGCTCGCGGCTTCCAGCGCCTGCTGGACACCCGCGGCGCCTTCCTTCGTAGTGGCGGTGCCAATGACGGTTGCGCCCTGTGCCCCCAGTTCCAGCGCTATGGCGCGGCCTATGCCGCGGGAAGCGCCGGTGACGAGTGCGATCTGCCCTGTTAACATTGCATCCCTCTTCAAAGCTTGACGGCGGCAAGCGCCGCATCGATGCCGGCGAGATCAGCCATGGCGCCGCCGACGAGCCCGTCGGCACAGCGCTTGACCAGGCCGGCCAGCACCTTGCCCGGGCCGCATTCATAGACGTGCGTAACGCCCTGCGCGGCCATCATCTGCATCGCCTCTACCCAGCGCACGGGCGATGCGGCTTGCCTCACAAGCGCGTCCTTGAGCTCCTGCGGATCGGACAGGCAGGTGACATCGGCGTTGTTTATCACCGGGATCTGTGGCGCGGCCAGCGTCAGTTCGGAAAGCCGCGTCCGCAGCCGTTCGGCCGCCGGCTTCATGAGCGAGCAATGGAAAGGCGCCGACACCGGCAGCAATACTGCGCGCTTGGCGCCCCTGGCTTTCGCGGCGTCCGCGGCACGCTGCACGGCGGCTGCATGACCGGCGATGACAATCTGCTCCGGCGCGTTGAAGTTGACTGCCTCGACCACCTGCCCCTGGGCGCTCTCGGCGCAGGCGGCTTTCACCGTTGCCGCATCGAGCCCGAGGATGGCGGCCATGGCGCCCTCGCCCGCCGGCACCGCCTCCTGCATGGCCTTGGCGCGCAGTTCGACCAGTGGAACGGCATCGGCAAAGGCAAGCGCACCGGATGCCACCAGCGCCGAGTACTCGCCCAAGCTGTGGCCTGCGACCAGAGCCGGCTTGCTGCCGCCCTTCTCCAGCCACAAGCGATACACGGCGATGCCGGCCGTGAGCATCAGAGGTTGGGTATTGACGGTCTGATTGAGCGCCTCGGCCGGTCCTTCGGTGACAAGCTGCCAGAGGTCGCGGCCGAGCGCGATCGAGGCTTCATCGAAGGTCGAGCGGATGACGGGGCTGTCGCCATAGGCCTGCATCATGCCCAGCGATTGCGAGCCCTGGCCGGGGAATACGAGAGCGAATTTCATCGATGTTTATTCAGAAGGGTCAGAACTTGAGCAGCACCGCACCCCAGGTGAAACCACCGCCCACCCCTTCCAGCAACAGCGTGTCGCCGCGCTTGATGCGGCCGTCGCGTACGGCGGCGTCGAGCGCCAGCGGAATCGAGGCGGCCGAGGTGTTGCCATGGTGTTCCACCGTCGTGATGACCTTCTCCATGGGCATGCCGAGTTTCTTCGCCGTGGCCTGGATGATGCGGATGTTGGCCTGGTGCGGGATCAGCCAGTCGATTTCCTCGGGCTTCACGCCGGCCTGATCGAGCGCTTCCTTCGCCACGTCGGCCAGCACCTTGACGGCAAACTTGAACACGGCCTGCCCGTCCATCTGCAGGAAGGGCGAGCCGATGATCCTGCCGCCGCAGACGTTGCCCGGCACGGCCAGGATTTCGTTGTAGCTGCCATCGGCATGCAGGGCGCTGGCGAGGATGCCCGGCGTGTCGCTGGCCTCGAGGATCACCGCACCGGCGCCGTCGCCGAACAGCACACAGGTGCCGCGGTCGTTCCAGTCGAGAATGCGCGAGAACACTTCCGTTCCGACCACCAGCGCACAGCGGTGGCTGCCTGAGCGAATGAACTTTTCGGCCACCGTGATGGCATAAGCGAAGCCGCTGCACACGGCCTGCACGTCGAACGCCGCGGCGCCGCGCACGCCAAGCTTGGACTGCAGCAGGCAGGCCGTGCTCGGGAAGATATAGTCGGGCGTCGAGGTGGCAAGTATGATCAGATCGATCTTCTCGGCCGTGATGCCGGCGGAGGCGATCGCCGCCCGGCTGGCTTCGAGCGCCAGATCGCTGGCAGCCTGGGTTTCGTCCGCAATGTGGCGGCTGCGGATCCCGGTACGCTCGACAACCCACTCGTCGGACGTATCGACCCCCCGCGCGACGAGGTCGTTGTTGGAGAGCGCTGTAGGCGGCAGGTAGCTGCCCGTGCCTGTGATTCGTGCGTATTTCATTGTGCGGTTGTTTGAGGCTTGTGCTGCGCCATGCGTTCGCTGATGCGCTCGACCAGGCGATTCCTCGCTTCCTCGGCGGCCCGCTCGAGTGCCTTGGTAAAGGCAAAATTGTCGGCCGAGCCGTGGCTCTTCACCACGATGCCGCGCAGGCCCAGAAGGCTCGCGCCATTGTAACGCCCCGGATCGACGCGCTTCCTGAATGCATTGAGCGCCGGAAGCGCAAACAGGGCAGCCAGTTTGGTGAAAATATTGCGGCCGAATTCCTCGCGCAGGAAGGTGGCAAGCATGCGTGCCAGTCCTTCCGATGTCTTGAGCAGGACGTTGCCGACAAAGCCATCGCAGACAACGACATCCGTCGTTCCCTTGTAGATATCGTCTCCCTCGACGTTGCCGTAGAAGTTGAGCCCGCTTCCCTTGAGCAACTCACCGGCCTGCTTGACCACCTCGTTGCCCTTGATGTCTTCCTCGCCGATATTGAGCAGTCCCACGCTGGGGCGCTCCTTGTGTTCGACGGCTGAAAACAGCATGGCGCCCATGATGCCGAATTGCAACAGATGCTGCGGCTCGCAATCAACGTTGGCGCCCAAGTCAAGGACATAGGTGTATCCGGCCATGGTGGGCAGGGTGGTGGCGATCGCCGGCCGATCGATGCCCGGCAGGGTTTTCAGAACGAAGCGGGAAATGGCCATCAGGGCGCCCGTGTTGCCGGCGGAGACAGCGGCCTGCGCCTGGCCGTCTTTCACCAGACCAATCGCCACGCGCATGGACGAATCCTTTTTTACCCTCAGTGCCGAGGCAACCGCTTCGTCCATGCCGACAGTCTCGCTGGCGGCCTGAAAGCGCAGGCGCTCTCCAAAACGCGGCTTCTCCCTGCCCACCGCTGCTTCGACCTCGGGCAGGCCGACCAGAATGACAGAGGCGTGTGGATCGCTTTGCAGGAAGCGGTAAGCGGCCGGGAGCGTGACGGATGGACCGAAATCACCGCCCATGCAGTCGATCGCGATGGTGACGTCCATCGACGCGGGTCTGGGTCGATTGTGGGTTTGCGCCGGCAGCGCCTGCGCGCCGCCGGGAAAGGCTTACTCGCCTTTGGTCGTGACGATCTTCTTGCCGCGGTAGTAGCCGCTCGGGCTGATGTGGTGGCGCAGATGCGTTTCGCCTGTGGTCGGCTCGACCGCCAGGGGCGGGTTAGTCAGAAAGTCATGGGCGCGACGCATGTTGCGCTTCGACGGGGACTTCTTGTTCTGTTGGACTGCCATGTCAAAACTCCTCTAGAGCTAATTCTTCAAATTGATCCGTCAGTTGCGCTTCAACTGCGCCAGCTTGGCAAATGGCGACGTCTCGCCGGTCGCAGCCGGATTACCGGGCGCCGCGCATGTAGCGTGCCGCGGCGCAATGGGCAGCGACAGCAGGATCTCTTCTTCCAGCAACGGCATGAGATCAAGTTCGCGGCCGGCCTCTATTGCTTCGCCGATATCGTCCTCCAGCGTCTCATCCGGCCAGGGGGCACCCGGCTGGACCAGGATCAGACGACTGCGGATGCGCACCGGGTATTCCAGCGCCCCGAGGCAGCGCTGGCAGATCAACCGCAGCATCCCGTCTATCGAGAGGGCAAGAGAATATTCCTCCCCTCCTGCTTTTACCTTCATCTCGCCGGAAACCGCGAAATCAAGGTTGCCTTTCGCGTCGAACAAGCCGTCGGCCAGACGCGGTAGCTGCCCGAGTTCGAGCCGGCCGGGGAGCCTCCCGTGCCGTCGCGCAAACTCAAGGCTGTCGATCACCATGCCCTGTTGCGACATAAGTCGATAATGATATCATTCCACGACTTTTCCTGTCAAAAGAATAACATCCGAAAACACGGATTCCGCCCGATGCCGACCCCGCCGCGTCTCGTCCTTGCCTCTACTTCACTCTATCGAAGGGAATTGTTCGCCCGCCTGCAGCTTCCTTTCGAGACTGTCAGTCCGGATGTGGACGAGGCCGAATTACCGGGGGAAACGCCTGTTGCCACCGCGGAACGGCTTTCGCTAGCCAAGGCACAGGCGGTCGCGGACAGATTCCCCGGTGCGCTCATCATCGGCAGCGACCAGGTGGCATATATGGCGAATGGGCGATTCGGCAAGCCTTACACCCGGGAACGAGCGATCGAGCAATTGCGCACCATGCGGGGGAAAACCGTCGTGTTCCATACCGGGCTGTGCCTCTACAACAGCGCAACCGGACGTATCCAGCTGGCCGGCGTGCCGACCGAGGTCGGCTTCCGGCAACTTTCTGATGAGGAAATCGAGCGCTACCTGGACAAGGAACAGCCTTACCACTGCGCCGGCAGCGCCAAATCAGAGGGACTGGGCATTTCCCTGCTCGATTTCATGCGCGGCGACGATCCGAACGCACTCGTCGGCCTGCCGCTGATCGCTCTGTGCGCCATGCTGCGCGCCGAGGGCGCTCAACTTCCCTGACCCCTACTTCAGCGAAGCCTTGCCGAAGACATTCATGACGCCTTCGGCCATGTCGGTACCGAACTGCCTGGCGAAACGCTCGGCCAGGTTGGCACGCTGGGTGTAGTCGCGAATGTCTTCGGCCTTGATGACCTCGCGGGCCACGTATTCGACGCTGCCGAAGCTGTCGGCCAGGCCGAGCTCGATGCTCTTGGCACCGGTCCACATCAGCCCGCTGAACAGTTCTGGCGAGTCCTTCAGCCTCTTGCCGCGTCCCTTGCGCACGACCTCGATGAACTGCTTGTGGATGTCGTCGAGGAGCAACTGGGCATGCTGCTTGTGCCTGGCATCCTGCGGGGAAAACGGGTCGAGGAAGCCCTTGTTCTCACCCGCCGTGAG
>PNJM01000148.1 GCA_013821865.1 Rhodocyclaceae bacterium | reverse complement strand
GCCTGCATGGCCGCATCGTGGCCGCGGCTTTCGGCGTGCCGGCAGTCTCCTTTATGAGGCAATCGTCCAACGGCCAGGGGCCGGGCAAGGTGGCCGCCTATGGCGCGACCTGGGGATGGCCGGCGGCTTCGTTGTGCGAGCCAGGTGTGTTCGCGGCCGAACTGCGTCGCCTCATTTCATAAGAAAGGTTTTCCATGGCCATCCCTTGTTCTCGGCCAGCAGGACCGGCAGCGGCGTGCCGAACAGCGCGCCGGGCCTTAACGCCGCCTTAATCCGCGGGCGCCCCTCTGCTCAGGCCGCCGCCAGCAGCTCCCTCAGGACATAGGGCAGGATGCCGCCGTGCCGGTAGTAATCCACCTCGATCGGCGTATCGATGCGGCACAGCACCTTGATCTCTTCCTTGCGGCCGTCGGCGCGGTGGATGACCAGGGTGAGGTCCCGCTGCGGCCTGAGGTCCTCGCCGATGCCCAGCACGTCGAAGCTCTCGTCGCCCTTGAGGTGCAGGGTGTCGATGCTGTCGCGGCCCTTGAACTGCAGCGGCAGCACGCCCATGCCGACGAGATTGGAGCGGTGGATGCGCTCGTAGCTTTTCGCCACCACGACTTTCACGCCGAGCAGTTGCGTGCCCTTGGCCGCCCAGTCCCGGCTCGAGCCGGTGCCGTATTCCTCCCCGGCCAGCACGATCGAGGGCACGCCGCGCTTGATGTATTCCATGCCCGCCTCGAAAACGGTGGTCTGTTCGCCGTCGAGCAGGGTGTAGCCGCCTTCCACCCGCGCGCCGTCTTCCTTCGGCGGCAGCATCAGGTTTTTCACCCGCACGTTGGCGAAGGTGCCGCGCACCATCACGTCGTGATTGCCGCGGCGCGAGCCGTAGGAGTTGAAATCTTTCGGCTCGACGCCTTCTTCCATGAGCCATTGGCCCGCCGGCGTGGCCGGCTTGAAGGAGCCGGCCGGGGAGATGTGGTCCGTGGTGACCGAGTCGCCGAGGATCAGCAGGGGTTTCGCGCCGCGGATGTCGGCGACCCGGCCCGGCTGCATGTCGAAGCCGTCGAAGAACGGCGGCCGGGCGATGTAAGTCGATTTCGGCCAGCTATAGACCTGCCCGGCGGGCGCGGGGATGTCGTTCCACAGATCGTGCCCCCGGGTGAGGTCTGAATAAAGCCTCCGGTAGGTCTGCGCATCCATCGCGTAGCGCAGGCAGGCCTCGATCTCCCGGCCGGAGGGCCAGATGTCGCCGATCCACACATCCTCGCCGTCGGCGCCCTTGCCGATGGGCTCGGTCATGAGATCCTTCAGCATTGTCCCGGCCAGGGCATAGGCCACGACAAGCGGCGGCGAGGCGAGGAAGTTGGCGCGGATGTTCGGGTGGATGCGTGCCTCGAAATTGCGGTTGCCCGATAGCACCGCGGCGCAGACGAGGTCATGGTGCGTCACCGTTTCTTCGATGGACGCTGCCAGCGGGCCGGCGTTGCCGATGCAGGTGGTGCAGCCGTAGGCGGCGACATTGAAGCCGAGTTTTTCCAGGTAGGGCAGCAGGCCGGATTGGGTGAGGTATTCCGTCACCACGCGGGAGCCGGGCGCAAGCGAGGTCTTGATGTGCGGCGCCACCGCGAGGCCGCGCTCGACGGCCTTTTTCGCCAGCAGCCCGGCGGCGATGAGCACGCTCGGGTTGGAAGTGTTGGTGCAGGAGGTGATGGCGGCGATGAGCACGTCGCCCGAACCGATGTCGATGCCGTCCTTCGTCCTGAAGCGCCGGCCGAGGTCGGCGGCCTTCCTGGCGAAGCCGTTCTCCGCCACCGGTTTCGAGAACAGCGTCGTGAAGCTGCTTTTCACACTGCCGATCTCGATGCGGTCCTGCGGGCGCTTGGGGCCGGCCAGCGAGGGTGCGACGGTGGCGAGATCGAGCAGCAGCTCCTTGGTGTAGTCGATCTCGCCGCGCCCGGGCATGCCATAGAGACCCTGCGCCTTGAAGTAGGCGGCGAAGGCGTCGATCTCCCCGTCGCTGCGTCCGGTGCCGCGCATGTAGGCGACGGTGACATCGTCCACCGGGAAGAAGCCCATGGTGGCGCCGTACTCCGGCGCCATGTTGGCGATGGTGGCGCGGTCGGTCAGCGTCAGGCTGGCGGCGCCCTCGCCGAAGAACTCGACGAACTTGCCGACGACCTTTTCCTTCCTCAGCATCTCGGTGATGGTGAGCACCAGGTCGGTGGCGGTGACGCCTTCGCGCAGCCGGCCCTTCAGTTCCACGCCCACCACGTCGGGCGTGAGGAAATAGACCGGCTGGCCGAGCATGCCGGCCTCCGCCTCGATGCCGCCCACGCCCCAGCCGACCACGCCGGCGGCGTTGATCATCGTCGTGTGCGAATCGGTGCCGACCAGCGTGTCGGGGAAATACACGCCATCGCGCCGCTGCACGCCGCGGAAGAGGTATTCGAGGTTCACCTGGTGCACGATGCCGATGCCGGGCGGCACCACCTTGAAGGTATCGAAGGCCTGCATGCCCCACTTCATGAACTGGTAGCGCTCGCGGTTGCGCTCGAACTCGAGCTCCATGTTCCTGCGCAGCGCGTCCTTCGAGCCGAAATAGTCGATCTGCACCGAGTGGTCCACGACCAGGTCGACCGGTACCAGCGGTTCGATGGTCTTGGGGTTCCTGCCCAGGGCGGACGCCACGTTGCGCATGGCGGCGAGGTCGGCGAGCAAGGGCACGCCGGTGAAATCCTGCAGCACGACGCGGGCGACGACGAAGGGGATCTCGGCCACGCGCGGCACGGCCGGCCCCCATTTGGCGAGCTGGCGCACGTGCTGCTCGGTTACCCGCTTGCCGTCGCAGTTGCGCAGCACCGCCTCCAGCACGATGCGGATGGATACCGGCAGGCGGGAGATGATTCCGATGCCGGCTTTCTCCAGGGCCGGGAGCGAATAGAACATGCCGCTCCTGTCCGGGGAGATATTGAATTCCTGAAGCGTGCCGAAGAGGTTGTGACCCATGGCGATCTCCACAAGCGCGGTAGGAAAACATTTATTCTATGCCTTCGTGACTGCTGGCAGTCAAGCAATTCGATGACGGCGGCAGCATGCTGTGCGTGGTTCACGCCCTGGGGTTCGGCAGGTAAAGCGCCCATGAAAAAAAGAGGAGTGAAATGAAGCTGTCTGCGCATCCGCTCTGGCTTGTCGGATTCCGGCCTTTCTTTGCCTTGGCGTGCTTGTCCGGACTCGGCCTGCCGGTCCTTTGGGCGCTGGTTTTTTTCGGGATGCTGCCCGCGCCGTCTATACCCGTCACCGCCGTTCAGTGGCATGCGCACGAGATGTTCTTCGGTTTCGGCTGGGCGGTTCTCGGCGGCTTCCTTCTGACCTCGACCAAGAACTGGGTGGGGGTCCGCGGCTGGCACGGCGCACCGCTGATGTTCCTGGCCGCGGCCTGGCTGTTCGAGCGGGCGGGCATGTGGTTCGGCGGACAGTGGCCGTCGGTCCTGTTCCGGGTTTCCAGCAACCTGTTCCTGGCCTCCATCGTCGCGATGATCCTGTGGACGCTCATCCGCAACCGGAAAAGCGATTCCTACACCGACAACATTTTCTTCATCCTGATCCTGCCGGTTTTCCTCGCATCGAAAAACCTCATGCTGAGCGCCGAACACTTCGGCATCGGCTGGAGCATGGCGGTCGGGTTGTTCAGGCTGGCCTTCCTGCTGATGCTGGAACGGACCCTGACACAGTTCATGCAGGGCGTGTTCAAGGTGGCGGTCCTGCGCAACAAGGCGCTGGATACCGCGATCAAGTCTCTCGGTGTGGCCTTGGTCTTCGAGAGCCTGCTGCCGGCGCGGGTGGCGGGCGGGATCGAGCTGGGGCTGGCCGCGCTGCTCGCCTTCAGGTTCGCCTTCTGGAAACCGCAACTGGGCATGAAGCGGCTGGATATCGGGATCATGTACCTGGGCTACGTTGCGATCGTGGCACAACTGCTCGTCGAGTTCGTCGGCCGGACCCTCCATCCGGCTTGGGTCGGGGCCGTCCCGGTGCACGTGTTCACGTTCGGTGTCATGGGTTTCATCGTGCCTGCGATGCTGATCCGTATCTCGAAAGGCCACACGGGCAGAAAGGTGGTCTTCGACAAGGCCGACAACATGGTCCTGCGGATCATGATCCTCGCCTTCGTGTTTCGCGTCGTGGCGCCTCAACTCCATCCTGCCGGATATGCGTACTGGATATATCTGGCGGCATCGTGCTGGTTCGTTGCCTTCGCGACGATTGCCTGGCGGTACATTCCGTTTCTCGTGCAGCCCAGGGTGGATGGCAAGGAGCATTAGGTGTGATGTAACCGGCATCGACCGCCTCGGTCAGGCGCCCGCCTCGCGTTCCGTTTCTTTTGCCTCCGCCAGCAGCCACGACGCGAAACGGTCCACCTCGGGCCGCGCCGTCCTTTGTGCGCGCACCAGGAAATAGGCACGCGTTGCGACACGCTGGCGCGCGCCGCCCAGCGGCTTCAGCTTTCCCGCGGCAATCAGCTGCCCCACCAGCGGGCCGCGTCCGAGCGCGATGCCGCGGCCGTCCTCGGCGGCGCGGATCAGTTGATCGTACTGGTTGAACTGGAGCACGGCCTTGGGCCTGGCATGCGTGAGCCCCAGGCCGACCAGCCACGGCTCCCATGAGAGCCAGGGCGCCTTGCGGCCGTCGTCGTAGGCCAGCAGGGTCAGTTTGGCCAGGTCTTCCGCCCGCAGTACGGCCGGCAGCCTGGCGGCGATCTGCGGCGCCGCGATCGGGAAGACTTCTTCCTCGAACAGCAGGGACGAGCCGGCCGGTGCCTCGTCGGGAGATACGTAGCGCAGGGCAAGATCGATGTCCTCGCGCTCCATGTTCACCATGCGGTTGTCGGCGGAGAGCCGCACATCGACGTCGGGCTCCGCCTCCTGAAAAGCGGCGAGCCGCGGCACCAGCCATAGCGAGGCGATGCCGACCGCCGCCGAGACATTCACGCGCGGGCGCCGCTGCGACGCCCTGAGCCCGGCGCAGGCATCCTCAAGCCTGGCGAGCACCTCGACCACCGTACGCTGCAGTACCTCACCCTCCGGGGTCAGGCTCAGGCGTCGCACGTCGCGGCGGAAAAGCTTGACGCCGAGCTGTTCCTCCAGCGTCTGGATCTGCCGACTGATCGCCGATTGGCTGAGAAACAGCTCTGCCGCCGCCTTGGTGAAACTCAGGTGGCGCGCGGCGGCATCGAATCCCTTGAGCGGGTCGAGAGACGGCAATCGGCGAAGATCATTATTCATGCATTTTCCTCATGCATTGGATTCGCATTACTCGTTTGTGTCTCCCTGCGCTGCTGCCTATCCTTGGAGCACATGCTGAGGCATCCGTCGATGCATGCAACGCATGGAGGATAGGATCATGCCAAGAATTGTGCAAGAGACCCGCATCGAACTCGCCGACCGCGAGCTGTTGGCCCTGGAGTGGGTCGAGGGCCATGTTCTTGCCTGCAAGTCGGGGGAACTCTGGATCACGCTCGACGGCAGCCAGGAGGACGTCATTCTCGGTCCCGGCCAAAGCTGGCAGGTATCGAGCGATGCCCCGGTCGTGGTGTCGGCCCTGCAGCCCTCCGTTCTCGTTTCTGCCCATCCGCGTGGCTATGCGCCGTGCATCGCACCGCGCGGGCGTGCCGAGTCGATTCTGGCGGCGCTGCTGCGCTGGAAGCATCCGCCGCTCGCGAGTTATCCCGCCACACTGCTGCGCTGAGGAGGAATCATGCCTTTTCTCGACATCCGCCTTTCCGCACCCTGCCTGCCGGAAAACGTGGCGAAGATCGCCGCACGGATGACCGATCTCACCGTGGAAGTGCTCGGCAAGCGCCGCGAGCTGACTTCGGTGGCCGTGCAATGCGTCGCGCCCGGCCACTGGTACGTCGGCGGCGCCGATCTGTCGGCGTCCGGGCGCGCCAGTTTCTTCGTCGAAGTGAATGTCACCGCCGGCACCAACAGCAGTGAAGAGAAGGCCACGTTCGTCGCCGCGGCCTTCGCGGCGGCGGAGGCCATCCTCGGCAAGCTCGACGCGGCGAGCTACGTCATCGTCCGCGAGGTTGTGGCAGATGCCTGGGGCTACCAGGGGCTGACGCAGGCGGCCCGCGCGGCGCAGCGTCTTGCCCAACACCCCGGCTCTCTCTCCCGCTAACGGGAGAGGGAGAGGATTGACTCCTGGCGTTCGGCCGATTCAAAATTCCGGTACTGACCGACGGCATGACGCCCCCCGCCTTTCGGTCGGGGGCGTTGTGGGGAAAGTCAGTCCGCGCAGGACGGCGCTCAGACCGTCACGGTGTCCGCGACTTCCCTGAACTCTTCGATCTGGTCGAAGCACATGTAGCGGTACACGTCGGCGGCCTTGGCGTTCACCGTCTTGACCTGCTCCAGGTACTCGGCCACCGTCGGGATCCTGCCCATCAGGGCGCAGACCGCGGCGAGCTCGGCCGAGCCCAGATACACACGGGTGTCGATGCCGAGGCGGTTGGGGAAGTTGCGCGTCGAGGTGGACATCGCGGTGCTGCCCTTCCGGATTTGCGCCTGGTTGCCCATGCACAGCGAGCAGCCTGGCATCTCCATGCGCGCGCCGCTCTTGCCGAGGATGGCGTAGTAGCCTTCCTCGTTGAGGATCATGGCGTCCATCCTGGTCGGCGGG
>PNJM01000147.1 GCA_013821865.1 Rhodocyclaceae bacterium | reverse complement strand
GAGATTCGCGAGGCGGCGGAGGCATTGCGCAAGCATCACCCGCCCGGTGCCGAAATCCTGCCGCTCTTCGCGCGCCAGTCGGCGCAGGAACAGCAGCGCGTGTTTTCGCCCTCGAACGGCCGCCGCATCGTGCTGGCGACCAACGTGGCCGAGACCTCCCTCACCGTGCCGGGCATCCGCTACGTGGTGGATTCCGGCCTGGCGCGTGTCAAGCGCTATTCCCACCGCAACAAGGTGGAGCAGCTGCAGGTGGAGGATATCGCCCAGTCCGCCGCCAATCAGCGCGCGGGGCGCTGCGGCCGCGTCATGAGCGGCGTGTGCATCCGCCTCTATGCCGAGGAGGATTACAAGAAGCGTCCGGCCTACACCGAGCCGGAGATCCTGCGCTCGTCGCTGGCCGGCGTCATCCTGCGCATGAAGTCGCTCAACCTGGGCGCGGTGGAGGAGTTCCCCTTTCTCGACAAGCCTCTGCCGCGCATGATCACGGACGGCTACCAACTGCTCTCCGAGCTGGGCGCGGTCGATGACGAGCGCGAACTGACGCAGACAGGCCGCGAGCTGGCGAAGCTGCCGCTCGACCCGCGCATCGCCCGCATGATTCTCGCCGCGTGCGACGAGCATTGCCTGCGCGAAATGCTGATCATCTCCTCGGCGCTGTCGGTGCAGGACCCACGCGAGCGGCCGATTGAGAATGCGGCCGCCGCCGATCAGGCGCACGCCAAATGGCGTGGCAGCGAACAGGAGCAGCGCTCCGAGTTCCTTGCCTGGCTCAGGCTGTGGAAAGCTTTCGACGAGGAATGGGCGCACGAATCCCAGCGCAAGCAGCGCGACTGGTGCCGGAAAAACTTCCTCAACTATCTCAGGATGCGCGAGTGGCGCGACATCCACGGCCAGTTGCACACGCTCGCCGCCGAGCATGGCTGGCGGGAGAACGAGAAGCCGGCCACCTACGAGCAGATCCACCGCGCGCTGCTGTCCGGCCTGCTCGGCAACATCGGCAGCCGCATGGAGGAGGAGGGCAACTACCTAGGCGCGCGCGGCATCAAGTTCTGGCCGCATCCCGGCTCGGCACTGGTGAAGAAGGCGGGCAAGTGGATCGTGGCGGCGGAACTGGTGGAGACGACGCGGCTGTTCGCCCGCTGCCTGGCGCGCATCGAGCCGGAATGGCTGGAGGAAGTCGGCACGCATCTGGTCAAGCGCCACGTCTTCGAGCCGCACTGGGAGAAGCGCACGGGCCAGGTGCGCGCCTGGGAGCGCGGCACGCTGCACGGCCTGATGCTGTATGCGCGCCGGCCGGTGTCCTACAGCCGCATCGATCCGAAACTGTGCCGCGAGCTGTTCATCCGCGAAGGCCTGGTGCAGGGCGAGTTGCCTGAGGATCTGGCGCGGCGCGCCCGCTTCTTCCAGCACAACATGCGCCTGGTGCGCGACATCGAGCACCTGGAGCACAAGTCGCGGCGGCCGGACGTGCTGGTCGATGAGGAACTGATCTTCGCCTTCTACGACAGCAAGGTGCCGGCGGAGGTGGTCGACGTCGCTTCCTTCGAAGCCTGGCGCAGAAAGGCGGAGCAGGACAACCCGAAGCTGCTCTTTCTCGAACGCGAGCAACTCATGCGCCACGAGGCGGCCGGCATCACCAGCGAGCGCTTCCCCAACGCGCTGGAAGTGCATGGCATGCGCCATGCGCTCTCCTATCACTTCGAGCCGGGCGCGACGGACGATGGCGTGACGCTGACGGTGCCGGTGGCGGCGCTGAACCAGATACCGGCCGTGCGCTGCGAATGGCTGGTGCCGGGCATGCTGGAGCAGAAGGTGCTGCAGCTGGCGAAGACGCTGCCGCAGAAGTACCGCCATCGCCTGCAGCCGCTGGACGGGTTCGCCGCGGATTTCGCGGCGGCGAAGCATGATCGCGACGAGCCGCTCTTGCGCGCGCTCACCCGTGCCATCGAGGAAAAGCTCGCCATGAAGCTGCCGCTGGATGCCTTCCGGCCGGAAATGCTGCCGGCGCATCTGTCGATGAACTTCCGCGTCATCGACGAGCACGGTCGTATGCTGGAGCAGTCGCGCAATCTGGGCGGGCTGAAGAACTGCCTCAGCGACAAGGTCGAACAGATTTTCGCGGCAGCCGAGGCGGGCGGGGAGGCTGGCGAAGAAGCGGGCGAGCTGTCCGGCCTCACCGCATGGTCCTTCGGCGAGATTCCGGAACTGCTGGAAATCACCGTCGGCGGGCGCAAGGCGGTGGGCTTCCCGGCCCTGGCGGACGAAGGCGATACGGTGGCGCTGCGCGCCTTCGATACGCCGGAGAAGGCCGAGGCGGCGCACCGCGCCGGCCTGCGCCGCCTGTTCGCGCTGGAACTGCGCGAACAGGTGAAGTACATCGAGAAGAGCCTGCCCGGCCTGCGCGACATGGGGCTCGCCTTCATGTTCCTGGGGACGGAGGCCGAACTGAAGGCACAGCTGGTCGCTGCAACGCTGGAGCGCACCTGCATGATGGCGCCGTGGCCGCGCAACACGGAGGAATTCGCCCGGCGCAAGGAGGAGGCGCGCACCCGCATCGCGCTGGTGGCGCAGGAGATCGCGCGCCTGGTCGGCGCCATCCTCGCCGAGCACGCCGCGCTGCAGAAGAAGCTCGTCCAGCTCAAGGCCTTCCCCGCGGTGGTGGAGGACATCAAGGCGCAGTGCGCCCAGTTGCTGCAGAAGAATTTCGTCGCCGCCACGCCTTTCGAGCGCCTGGCCCATTTCCCGCGCTATTTCAAGGCGGCCGGGCTGCGCATCGACAAGCTGCGCGCCGACCCCGCGCGCGACGAGCGGCTCTCCCGCGAGTTCGCCGCGCTGGCCAAGCCGTTCGAGCGGGAACGTGCGACGATACTGAAATCGGGCGCGAGCGATCCGGCGCTGGAGGAATTCCGCTGGCTGCTGGAGGAACTGCGCGTCGCGCTTTACGCTCAGGAGCTGCGGACGCCGTCGCCGGTTTCGGTGAAGCGGTTGCAGAAGGCCTGGGAGAGCCGGCAGCGGCACTGAGGGGACTCTGCATGACCGAAGTAATGAAAGCCTACGGCCGCGCCCTGAAAAGCCTGCTCCAGCCGGCCATGCTCTGGCATCTCGTCTGGCCGACGCTGCTGGCCGTCGTCTTCTGGGGCGTGGCGGCCTGGCTCAGCTGGGATTCGGTGGGCGCGGGCATCGAGCGGCTGTTCGCCGAGGTCACCTGGCTCAACTGGGTCATGCAGCGCTGGGAGTCTTCCGCTCTTGCCGCGGCCATTTTCGTGAAGGTCGTGCTTGGCTTGCTGCTCCTGCCGCTGGTCTATGGCACGGCACTGTTCATCGTCGCGGTGTTCGCCCTGCCGCTGATGCTGGAGCGTGTCGCGGCAGCCGATTACGCCGATGTCGAGAAGCGCCGGGGCGGCTCGATCGCCGGCAGCGTGTGGAATGCGCTGGTGGCATTGATTGTTTTTCTCCTTGGCTGGGTCGTCACGCTGCCGCTGTGGCTGGTGCCGGGGATGGGCCTGGTGCTGCCGGTGCTGCTCTCGGCCTATCTTAACCAGCGCGCGTTCCGCTACGACTCGCTGGCGGAGCATGCCGATGCGCTTGAACTGCGCACGGTGATTGATGGGGAGCGCGGCCAACTGTATCTTGTCGGCATCGTCGCGGGACTGCTTGCCTATGTGCCGGTGGTCAACCTGGTCGCGCCGGCCTACGCCGGGCTCGCCTTCGTGCACTATTGCCTCGAGGCGCTGCGGCGCACGCGCAGAGCGGCAATATCGGCCCCGCTCTCCCCGGGGCGGAAAAGCAGGGGGTGAGGGATGGGCTTCGGCGCAATCATCATCGGCGACGAAATTCTCTCGGGAAAACGGGAGGACAGGCACTTCGCCAAGGTCATCGAGCTGCTCAAGGCGCGCGGGCTGGCGCTCGACTGGGCGCAATACCTCGGCGACGACAGGGCGCGGCTGACGGAAACCTTGCGGCGCACCCTTGCCGGCGACGACGTGGTGGTCTGCTTCGGCGGCATCGGCATCACGCCGGACGATCACACGCGCCAGGCCGCGGCTGCCGCGCTGGGTGTGGGCATCGTGCTGCACCCCGATGCCGGGCGGGAAATCCGCGCGCGCTTCGGCGACGAGACCACGCCGTTGCGGCTGAAGCTGGGCGAGTTCCCGGTCGGCAGCGAGATCATCCCCAATCCCTACAATCGCATCCCCGGGTTCTCGCTGCGGCAGCATTTCTTTTTCCCGGGCTTCCCGGTGATGTCGTGGCCGATGCTGGAGTGGGTGCTGGACAATCGCTTCCGTCATCTGCACCACGCCGTGGCGCGGGCGGAGAAGTCGATCATCGTCTATGAAGGGAACGAAGGCTCGCTGCTGGAACTAATGAACCGCATCACGGCGGCCTACCCCAGGGCCGCGCTGTTCAGCCTGCCGTCCTTCGGCGGCGAGGGCGTGCGGCGGCACGTCGAACTGGGTGTGCGCGGAGAGCCGGAGTCGGTCGAGCGGGCGATGAAGGAGATACGGGCCGAGGTAACGAAGCGCGGCCTGGAATGGGTGGAGGAATAAAAAATGTCCGCTGTCAAGCATTTCTTGATGGCGGACATCGTGCCAAAAGTCTATAGACAGCAACAGTTTAGGGAGTTTTCCGGTGATTTCAGCCCACTACTGATTTATGGACTGGGAGCCACATAAGAGCATCGCGGTAGCAAACCCAGGAGCGTTACAGCGAGTAGATTGGGCACGGCAAGACCTCGCTCGCCGATCACCATCTCTGCAACGTTCCCCCAAAACAAGAACCCGCAACTCGTGGGCTGCGCGTTCTTGGCAGGGCCTGATGCCTTGTACGCGGCCTTGGCCCCTTGGCATTAACTCGAAGAAGCATTGGATCGAGCACAGATGAACTGTGCACCTCCAGCGCCAACGAAGACCGACAGTGCCACAGCCCAACTTGCCACGAAATTAAGTTTGAAGTTTGTTTTCTTCATAGTTACCTCCTTGGTTTGTTGTGCGTTGGTTAGGGTACGGTGTTTGTTGTTAGTGGGAATCTCACCCAGCAATCGGACGGTTCGCTCTGTCTTCTGAATCTGTTGATACGTCAGGCTGATTGAACTATCGGTCTTCTCGCTCCAATGCTTCCTCTTTGTGACTGGTATGCACAGTTTACCGTGGGGCTGCACCAGTTGCTTGACTACTTGCACGGCTCCCTTTTCTGAATCCCCGATCCCCAGCCATGAAGGCCTCCAGCATGTGCGGAATCAGTGTCGTCGCATCGACCGTCTCGCCATACGCCTGCGCGTGCAACGCGGCGTAGCGGTCGAGGTCCGCCTTGAGGCGGGTCGGACACGTGAAAGTAAGCTTGACGCTCTCGATCTTGGGCAGCGGCCCCAGCCGCAGCTTCTTGGTCGTGCTCATCGCGAAGTCCCCCGATTGAAGAACAGCGGCTGATAGGGGCGCAGCACCAGATCCCGGTTGACGATGATGCGTACCGGCAAGCCTGGTCGCTCGGTCAAGGTGGGCTGGATGTTGAGGTTGCGCCGGGTCATCTCCTGACCGACCTGGTTCACACTGTCCTGCAAGCTGTTGCGTCCGGCGTTGATGACGCGATCGCCGTTCTGGCGGTTCTCTGGCGCAGCCAGTTCGGCACCGACCCCCAGCAATGTCGTCAACGCCGCACCGGCAAAGATGCGATCCCAATGCCAATCGACGCCATCCTCCAGACCAGAGTTGCCAGCAGGGTCGGCACCGGCCAGGTTGTCCAGCGTCAGCGAAGACGTGTCGGGCAGGATGATCCGGTTCCACACCACCTGCACTCGGCTTTGCCCATAGCTCACCTGACTGTTGTAGCGGCCGAGGATGCGCGAGCCTTGCGGGATCAGCAGGAACTTGCCCGTGGCCGTGTCATAGACCGGCTCCGTCACCGTGGCGATCACGTCGCCCGGCAGATCGGACTTGATGCCCGTGATCAGGGCACCCGCGATCACCGTTCCGGCCATGACCTGATACGGCGAAGTCGGCATTTTCAGGTTCCCGGAATTGCGGGTTTCCGTGGAACCGGCTTTCAGGAACGCCTCTTTCTGGTCCTGCCGGTTCTGCACGGCGGTCGGATCGGCCGGCTGTGCTGCCGTCGAGGCCGGCCCTGCGGCCATCGGATCGAAGCCCGCAAGACCAGACGCAGGACTGGCCGTGGCCACCTGCGTCGGCGCGGGGGCGGCGCGCTGGTTGCTGGAACGGAAGAACACCGATGCCCCCGCCGCCGCTTCCGCTTCCTTGCGCTTTGCGTCGTGCTCGGCATTCGCCGGAACGTGGCCGGGTGGCGTGTAGGTAGATGCCACTGGCTGCTGCGATTTCACGATGGCTGGCCCCAAGTCGCCCGGCAGCGGAGGCCCTAGCTCGGGCACTTGGGGAGGCAAAGCTCGCGGCAGCTTGGAGTAATCGGTCGGAAGCTGGTCCAGTCCTTCCGAGCGCGAAACACGATCCACGTTGTAAAGCTCGGCCTGTTCGCTTGCACTGCGCTTGCGCGGTTGCAGCGACCACATGGTTGCACCCAACACGGCTACGGCGAGGCCGCCGGCCAGGATCGCCAATGTGCGCCGGTTCAAGCGAGTCACCGGACGTGGCTGTGCGCGTAGCGCCACGTTCTCTGGCGCGACTTTCGGAGCGGCGTCGGGAACGGGCATGTCCGGGGTATCGTTCTGGCTCATGGTCAGTTCCCCCGCGCTGCGCCCACTACTCCATCCGTGCGCTCAATGCGCACCACTTCGCCCCCATCGCTTCTCTTTCCACCGCCCAGGCGCAGTTCGGCTGCGCCGAACAGTCGATCGACGATGTAGTACGGCGGACGGAAACGGTAGTTCAC
>PNJM01000146.1 GCA_013821865.1 Rhodocyclaceae bacterium | reverse complement strand
CTGACCAAGCGGCTGGATGCCATCTCGGCGGACCTGCGCACGCTGATGCGCGACAAGAGCATCCGCCATTCGGGCATCTCGCGCGAGGGCCAGTCGGTGGCGATCAGGTTCCGCGACGCCGACACGCGAACCAAGGCACGCACCGTCATCGAGAACGCCCAGCCGGACCTCCTGCTGGCCGAGACGCAGGACGGCGCGGACTTCAAGCTCTCCGCGACCCTGCGGCCCGAAGCCCAGAAAAGAATCCAGGAATTCGCCGTCAAGCAGAATATCACCACCCTGCACAACCGCATCAACGAGTTGGGCGTGGCCGAGCCGGTGATCCAGCAGCAGGGCGCCGACCGCATCGTCGTTCAGCTGCCGGGCGTGCAGGATACGGCCAAGGCCAAGGACATTCTCGGCCGCACCGCCACGCTGGAAGTGCGCATGGTGGACGACGAGAACAGCGAGAACCCGGCGGTGATGGAACTGGCCGCCAAGGGCCAGCCGCCGCTCGGCACCGAATACTACGTCGAGCGCGCCGGCCGGCCGATTCTGGTCAAGAAGCAGGTCGTGCTCACCGGAGACCGCCTCACCGATGCCCAGCCCGGCTTCGACAACCAGACGCACGAGCCGGCGGTCCATCTCACACTGGACTCCGCCGGCGCCCGCATCTTCAAGGACGTGACGCGCGAAAGCGTCGGCAAGCGCATGGCCATTCTGCTCATCGAGAAGGGCAAGGGCGAGGTCATCACGGCCCCGGTCATCCGCACCGAAATCGCCGGCGGCCGCGTGCAGATTTCCGGTCGCATGAGCACGGTCGAGGCCAACGACGTGGCCCTGCTGCTGCGCGCGGGATCTCTCGCCGCGCCGATGGACATCATCGAGGAGCGGACCATCGGCCCGAGCCTGGGCGCGGAGAACATCCAGAAGGGTTTCGATTCGACGCTGTGGGGCTTCGCCGCAGTGGCCGTGTTCATGAGCGCCTACTACCTGATGTTCGGCTTCATCTCGGTGGTGGCGCTGGGCTGCAACCTGCTCTTCCTGGTCGCCATCCTGTCGCTGCTGCAGGCGACGCTGACGCTGCCCGGCATGGCCGGCATCGCGCTGACCCTGGGCATGGCCATCGACGCCAACGTGCTGATCAACGAACGCGTGCGCGAGGAGCTGCGCGCCGGCAACTCGCCGCAGGCGGCCATCGCTGCCGGCTACGATCGCGCCTTCGACACGATCCTGGACTCCAACATCACCACGCTGATCGCCGGCCTGGCGCTGCTCGTGTTCGGCTCCGGCCCGGTACGCGGCTTCGCTGTGGTACTGTGCCTGGGCATTCTCACCTCGATCTTCTCCGCCGTGACGGTATCGCGCGCCATCGTCAATCTGTACTACGGGCGCCGGCGCAAACTGGACAAGGTCTCCATCGGCCAGATCTGGAAGCCGGCCGAGGGCAAGTAAAGCCCTGACGCACAGAACGGACCAAGGAAACAGACATGGAATTCTTCCGCATCAAACGCGACATCCCGTTCATGAAGCACGCGCCGGTCTTCAACGTGATATCGCTCATCACGTTCCTGCTGGCGGTGTTCTTCCTCGCCACGAAAGGCCTGCACTTCTCCATCGAGTTCACCGGCGGCACGCTGATGGAAGTGAGCTACCAGAGCGCGCCCGGCGTGGACCATATCCGCGGCCAGCTGGCCAAGGACGGCTTCACCGACACGCAAGTGCAGAACTTCGGCAGCGCGCGCGACCTGCTCATCCGCGTGCCCCTGAGCAAAGACATGGACACCGCCAAGACCAGCGAGCGCGTCATGGTTTCGCTCAACGCCGCCGGCGGCAATCCGCAGCTGCGCCGTGTCGAATACGTCGGCCCCCAGGTGGGCAAGGAGCTCGCCTCGGACGGCGCCATGGCTCTGCTGCTGGTATGCGCCGGCATCATGCTCTATCTTGCCATGCGCTTCGAGTGGCGCTTCGCCGTCTCGGCGATCATCGCCAACCTGCACGACATCGTGATCATCCTCGGCTTCTTCGCCTTCTTCCAGTGGGAGTTCTCCCTGCCGGTGCTGGCGGCGATCCTCGCCATCCTCGGCTATTCGGTGAACGAATCCGTGGTCGTGTTCGACCGAATCCGGGAAAACTTCAGGAAGATGCGCAAGGCCACGGTGCCGCAGGTGATCGACAACGCCATCACCGCCACCATGAGCCGCACCATCATCACGCACGGCTGCACGCAGATGGTGGTGCTGTCGATGCTGGTCTTCGGCGGCGAAACGCTGCACTACTTCGCGCTGGCGCTGACCATCGGCATCCTGTTCGGCATTTATTCATCGGTGCTGGTCTCCAGCCCGCTGGTGATGTGGCTCGGCGTCTCGCGCGAGCAGTTCATCAAGCCGAAGAAGGAAAAGGAAGAAGCGGTGGTCTGACCGCACCGCGGGTGGAATTCAAAAAGGCCCGCCAAGCGGGCCTTTTTCATTGCATTCTGTGAGCGAGCTGCACGCTGCGGCTGATTCAGAGGCATTTCCACAATCAGCATTGCCTGCCTGAAGAATTGCGAGTGGGCTAGTGCTAACCGGCCCCGCCTTCTTCCGGCGCTGCCAATTCCTTGTGCAGCCTGACCGGCTGCCGCTTCTTGCGCAGGCGGAGGTTGAGCATTTCCACTGCCACCGAAAAGGCCATGGCAAAGTAGATATAGCCCTTGGGAATATGCATCCCGAAGCCTTCGCCGATCAGCGCGACGCCGACCAGGATGAGGAAGGACAGGGCCAGCATCTTGATCGTCGGGTGTTCATCGACGAAGTCGCCGATGGGTTTTGCCGCGAACATCATCACGCCCACGGCGATGACGATGGCAAGCACCATGACGGGAACTTCACTGACCATGCCGACCGCCGTGATCACCGAGTCGAGCGAAAACACGATATCGATGACGGCGATCTGGAGCAATACGCCGTAGAAGCCGGCATGCCCGGGCACCTCGGACCCGACTTCTTCAGCGCCTTCGAGTGAATTGTGGATTTCCATGACGGCTTTGACCAGCAGGAACAGGCCGCCGCCGATGAGGATCAGATCGCGGCCGGAAAAACCCTGGCCCAGGACGGAGAACAGCGGGCCGGTCAGTCGCATCATCCAGGCCAGCGACACCAGCAGCGCGATGCGGGTAAACATGGCGAGACCGAGCCCGATCACGCGCGCCCGCTGGCGCTGTTCCGGCGGCAGGCGGCCCACCAGGATCGAGATAAAGATGATGTTGTCCACTCCCAGCACTATTTCGAGAGCGGTCAGGGTGAGCAATGCAATCCACGCCTCAGGCGAAGCCAGCCATTCCATGATCAGTCCTATCTGTCCTGCAGCCCGTCCATCAGGCGAAGACGTGCTTGACGCGCAGCGTGCGCCCTTCCTCGATCAGCCTGAACAGGCGGTCGATGTTCGGGTGCTTGCCCGGATTGGCGCGTGCGTCATCGGCGTGCTCGGCAAAAATCTCCAGCCCTTTGGCCGCGGCCTGCGGCGTGATGGCGCCGTAGATCTGGCCCAGATGGTTGTAGACAGCGAGCGAGCCGATCTGTCCGGACTTGTGCTCGATGGTGGCGACGACCGTCTCTCCGTCCTGCAGATTGATCGCCGCCAGATGGGACACGCCCGGCAAAGACTTGATGTTTTCCGCGAAGCCCATCAGGCCTCCCGCCGGGCCGACCCAAGGGAGGGCTGCGCCCCCTCGGGGGGCAGCGAACGCAGTGAGCGTGGGGGACGTTTCATGTCAGATCCGCTTCGCCAGTTCCGCCGCCTTGCCGACATAGCTCCACGGCGTCATCGCCAGCAGGCGCTGCTTCTCGGCCTCGGGGATTTTCAGGCTCAGGATGAAGGCGTGCAGTCCTTCGCGGGTGATGCCCTTGCCGCGCGTGAGATCCTTCAATTGCTCGTAGGGGTTCTCCACGCCGTAGCGGCGCATGACGGTCTGCACCGGCTCCGCCAGCACTTCCCAGCAATGCTCCAGATCGGCGCGCAGGCGCGCGGGATCCGCTTCCAGCTTGCCCAGCCCCTTGAGGCAGGAATCGTAGGCGAGCAGGCTGTAGCCGAAAGCCACCCCCATGTTGCGCAAAACCGTCGAGTCGGTGAGGTCCCGCTGCATGCGAGATACAGGCAGCTTGTCGGCGAGATGGCGCAGCAGGGCGTTGGCCAGGCCGAGGTTGCCTTCGGAGTTCTCGAAGTCGATCGGATTGACCTTGTGCGGCATGGTCGAGGAGCCGACCTCGCCGGCCTTGAGCTTCTGCTTGAAGTAGCCGAGCGAGATGTACGCCCAGATGTCGCGGTCGACATCGAGCAGTATGGTGTTGGCGCGGGCGATGGCGTCGAACAGTTCGGCCATGCTGTCGTGCGGCTCGATCTGGATGGTGTAGGGATTGAACTCGATGCCGAAGGATTCGATGAAGCGCCGGGCAAAACCTTCCCAGTCGAAGGACGGATATGCCGCAAGGTGGGCATTGTAGTTGCCGACGGCGCCGTTGAATTTCGCCGTCAGCGAGACTCCGGCGATGCGGCTGCGCGCCCGTTTCAGCCGAGCGGCAATGTTGGCCATCTCCTTGCCGAGCGTGGTCGGCGTCGCCGGCTGGCCGTGGGTGCGCGCGAGCATGGGCTGCTCGGCCTGCTCGTGCGCCAGCGCCACCAGCCGGGCGATGACGGCATCGAGCACCGGCAGGAAGATGGCCGCGCGCGCATCGCGCAGCATGAGGGCGTGGGAGAGGTTGTTGATATCCTCCGAGGTACAGCCGAAGTGGATGAACTCCGCCACATCCATCACCTCGGCATTGTCCGACAGGCGCTCCTTCAGCCAGTATTCCATCGCCTTGACGTCGTGGTTGGTGCGCGCCTCGATGGCCTTGATGGACTCGGCATCGGCCGCGGAAAACTCGGCCACCACGGCCTCCAGTTCGGTCTGGGTCTCTGCGGAGAACTGCGGCACCTCGGCGAAGTGCGGCTCGGCCGCGAGCGCCTTGAGCCAAGCCACCTCGACACGCACGCGGTTCTTGATCAGGCCGAATTCCGAGAAATGCGCGCGCAAGGCCTCGACCTTGCCGGCATAGCGGCCGTCAAGGGGGGACAAGGCAGTGATGGGAGTGAGCGTCATGGGCGGAAAACCTAGTGAAATCAGGTGAAATTTTATCACGGCAGTGGATCCCTCCGTGCCGCGACGGGTTTAACGGACAGGCAGTCGGTGAATGCTATAATTGCATTGCACTGCAACAGGCGGCTCAAAATGAAACTGATCGGTTCCCTGACAAGTCCTTACGTGCGCAAGGCGCGCATCGTCCTGGCGGAAAAGAAGATCGAGTACGACTTCGTTCTCGACAATCCCTGGAATGCCGACACCGGCGTGACCAAGCTCAATCCCCTGGGCAAGGTGCCCGTGCTGGTGCTGGACGACGACAGCACGCTGTTCGATTCGCGCGTGATCGTCGAATACCTCGACAGCGTGACGCCCAACAACCGCCTGCTGCCCGTGCCCGGACGCGAACGCATTCGCATCAAGCGCTGGGAAGCCCTGGCCGATGGCGTGTGTGATGCGGCGGTCTCCGCCCTGCTGGAAGGAAAGCGCCCGAAAAAGGAAATGAGTCTTTCCTTGATCGAACGCCAGCGTGACAAGGTGCTGCGCGGTCTGGAAATGATGTCCGAGGAACTCGGCGAACAGCCCTGGTGCACCGGCAACACCTTCTCGCTGGCCGATATTGTCGTCGGCGTGGCGCTCGGCTATCTGGTCTTCCGCTTCCCCGACATCGACTGGCGGGCGGCCCATCCCAACCTCGCCCGCCTGTACGGCGAGTTGATGGAACGGCCATCCTTCGCCGAGACGGTGCCGCAAGGCTGATTTTCGAGCCCGCCTGAACATGAAAAAGGCCGCGAAAGCGGCCGTTTTTGCTCGGCTAACAGACATCATTCGATGATGCCGCCGCCGAGGCAAACCTTGCTCTCGTAGATCACCACCGACTGCCCCGGCGTCACGGCCCATTGCGGCTCGGCGAAAGCCACCTCGCACTTCCGGGCATCAATCGTCTCGATCTCGCACGCAGCGTCCGGCTGGCGGTAACGCGTCTTGGCCGTATAGACCCAGTGCGCGTGCGGCAAGCGTCCGCTTACCCAGCTCAGGTCGATCGCGGTAAGACGATCCGAGAACAGCAGCGGATGGCCGTGCCCCTGCACGACGTAGAGCACGTTCTCCTTCAGATCCTTCCCGGCGACATACCAGGCCTCGGCATCACCATCTTTCTGCCCGCCAATGCCCAGACCCTTGCGCTGGCCCAGCGTGTGGTACATCAGCCCGTGATGCTGCCCAACCACCTTGCCGTCGAACCTGCGGATCTCGCCCGGCTGACGCGGAATGTAGCGCTCGAGAAATTCCTTGAAAGGCCGCTCGCCGATGAAGCAGATGCCGGTGGAGTCCTTCTTGGCGAAGTTGGGCAACCCGGCCTTCTCGGCGATTTTCCTCACTTCGCGCTTGTATATCTCGCCGAGCGGGAACAGGGTCTTCGACAGCTGCGCCTGATTGAGGCGATAGAGGAAATAGCTCTGGTCCTTGGTGCCATCCTCGGCCTTGAGCAGTTGGTATTCGCTACCCATCTCGGTCTGCACTTCGCGCACCTGGGCATAGTGGCCGGTGGCGATCCGGTCGGCACCGAGTTTCATGGCGTGATCGAGGAAGGCCTTGAACTTGATCTCGGCGTTGCACAGCACGTCCGGGTTGGGCGTGCGGCCGGCCTGGTACTCGCGCAGGAACTCGCTGAAGACACGGTCCTTGTACTCGGCGGAAAAATTCACCACTTCGAGGTCGACGCCGAGGATGTCGCACACGGCGGCGACATCGATCAGGTCCTGGCGCGAGGAACAATACTCCTCGTCGTCATC
>PNJM01000145.1 GCA_013821865.1 Rhodocyclaceae bacterium | reverse complement strand
GCGACTTCAAGCTCCTGCTCTGCATAACAGCCTCCTCACGGGTTCGCTGGTCACAATCGACGAATGATTCCACATTCCGCGGTCGCCGGGCGCGACTCTTATAACAAAACGTTGTCGAAACGTTAAGATTTTATTGACACATTGTCAACATCATTTTTACAATGCCGCCAGCTTCATCGAAAAAGGAGTCCCTCATGGCCCGCAAGCGCATCGTCAAGGCCGCCGCGCCGAAGCCGCTCGCCGAGGCGGCGCAGCGCATCGTCTCCTCCTCGCATCTCGTCTCGGAAAAATCGCCCGAACTGTCCGAGTTCGAGTTCGGCCTGATCATCGCCGGCCACGCCTTCGACCGCTGGATGATCCGCTGCATGGCGGCGGCCGGCTACAAGGACATGACGCCGACCGACGTGCTGGTGCTGCACCACGTCAATCACCGCGCCACGGAGAAGCGGACTGCCGACATCTGCTTCGTCCTCAACATCGAGGACACCCACGTGGTGTCGTATTCACTGAAGAAACTGGCCATGGCGGGACTCGTCGACAGCACCAAGCGCGGCAAGGAGGTGTTCTTCTCCACCACCGCTCACGGTGCCGCGTTGTGCATGCGCTACCGCGACGTGCGCGAGGCCTGCCTCATGCCGGGCTTCTCCGGTGCCGAGGAGGAAAACCTGCGCCTGGCCGAGCTGGCGCGCGTGCTGCGCACCCTCTCCGGCCGCTACGACCAGGCGGCGCGCGCGGCCACCTCGTTCTGATCCGCATGCCCCGCCTGCTGCCGCTCGGCGATGCCGCGTGGACCGTCGAGTTCGGCGACGGCATCGACCTCGCCACCCACGGCCGCGTGATGGGCTTCGCCCGCACCTTGCAGGCGGCCCGCGAGGACGGCGGGCTCTCCGGCGTGATCGAATGGGTGCCGACTTTCCGTTCCTGCACCGTATATTTCGATCCGCTGGCGGCGGATGCCGACGCGCTGGCCGAGCAGCTTCGTGAACTGGCCGCCGGCGCGCCGCAAAGCGCCGTGACCGGCCGGCGCTGGTGCATTCCGATTCTGTTCGGCGGCGAGGCCGGCCCCGATCTGGCTGAACTCGCCGCGGCCGGCGGCCTCTCCCCCGAGGCGGTCGTCGAGAAGATGGCGTCGACGGTATTCCGCGTCTACATGCTTGGCTTCATGCCGGGCTTTCCCTACATGGGCGGCCTGCCGGCGGAGCTGGCCATGCCGCGCTTGGCCACGCCGCGCCTGGAAGTGCCGGCGCGCAGCCTGGCGGTGACCGGCGAGCTGTGCGCCATCTATCCCGTCGCCAGCCCCGGCGGCTGGCGCCTGCTCGGGCGCACGCCGCTCACCTTGTTCGATCCGCGCGACGTTGCCGCGCCGGCCCTGTTCTCGCCGGGCGACGAAGTCATGTGGCAGCCGATCGACGCGGAATCCTTCGCCCGACTGGAACAGGAAGCGGCGCAGGGCCGCCTCTACCGCGACCGCTTTCGCGTCGCGCCGGAGGCGCCATGGCCGTCGTGATCGAAGTGCTCGAGGGGAGCACGGGCACAACGGTGCAGGATGCCGGACGCCCCGGCTACCGCAGCTACGGGGTAGCCCTCTCCGGGGCGCTCGACCCGCTCGGGCTGGCCTGTGCCAATGCGCTGGCCGGCAATCGCGCCGATGCCGCCGCGCTCGAAATGCGCCTGCAGGGGCCGCATTTGCGGGTCGTTGGCGGGTGCCTGCGCGTGGCGCTCGCCGGACCGGCCGAGGCAAGCGTGCGGCGCGTCGAGGGCCGCGTGCTGGCGCTGCCGGCCTGGCACAGCATCACCCTGGAGGACGGCGACACGCTGAAGGCAGGCGTTATCCGCGGCGGCGTCGCCTATCTCGCCGTGGCCGGCGGCATCGATACGCCGCCGCAGCTCGGCAGCCGCGCCACCCACTTGCGCGCGCAGATCGGCGGCGTCGAGGGCCGCGCCTTGCGCGCCGGCGATCGCATCGACACGGGCGACCGAGACGGCACGCAGGACGGAGAATGCAGGCAGGCTGCCTTCGTTCATGAAGGCGGGCCGCTGCGGCTCATGCTCGGCCCGCAGGAGAATCACTTCACACCGGATGCGCTGCGCACGCTGATCGATGCGGATTTTGTCGTCAGCCGCGACGCCGACCGCATGGGCATCCGGCTGAAGGGGCCGCAATTGGCGCACAACGCTGCCGCCGGGGAGGAGATTGTTTCCGACTGTGTCGCGCCCGGCGCCCTCCAGGTGCCGCCGGACGGCCAGCCCATTTTGCTGCTCGCCGATTGCCAGACCGTCGGCGGCTATCCGAAGATCGCCACGGTGATCCGCGCCGACCTGCCGCGGCTGGCGCACCTGCTGCCGGGCGACCGCCTGCGCTTTGCGCTCGTCACGCGCGCCCAGGCCCTGTCGGCGCTGCGGGAGCAGCGCGCCAAACTCGAATCGTGGCTCGCCGGCATCGCGCCCTACCGGCCTGCGGGCGACATCGATGAGGCGGCGCTGTATTCCGTCAATCTCATCAGCGGTATCCTGTTCGACAACGGTTTCGGCAAGGGGGACGAAGAATGAGCAAGCCCATCAACCTGAACGCCGACCTGGGCGAGAGCTTCGGCGCCTGGACCATGGGCGAGGACGATGCCCTGCTGGACATCGTCGCCTCCGCCAATATCGCCTGCGGCTTCCATGCCGGCGATCCGCCGGTGATGCGCCGCACCCTGCGGCTGGCGCGCGAACGCGGCGTCAGCATCGGCGCGCATGTCGCTTACCCCGACCTGCAGGGTTTCGGCCGCCGCCGCATGGAGATGACGCCGGACGAACTCGAGGCCGCGATCCTCTACCAGATCGGCGCCCTGGCCGGCCTGGCCGCGGCGGAAGGCCTGCGCGTCACCCACGTCAAGCCGCACGGCGCGCTTAACAACGCCGCCTGCGCGGACCTCGAAATCGCGCGAACGGTCTGCCGCGCCATCGCGGCGCTCGACCGTTCGCTGATCCTGCTGGCGCCCGCCCTGTCGAAGCTGTCCGAAGCCGGACGCGAAGCCGGCCTGCCGGTGGTGGAGGAAATCTTCGCCGACCGCGCCTATCTCGACGACGGCCAGCTGGTGCCGCGCAGCCAGGCCGGCGCGCTGATCCACGGGGCGGAAGCCAGCCTCGCCCATGTGCGCCGCATCCTCGAGGAAGGCGCCCTCGTCAGCATCAGCGGCAGACGCCTGTCGACGCAGGCGGGCAGCCTCTGCGTGCATGGCGACAACCGGGAAGCCGTGGCCACCGCGCGGCGGCTGCGCGAGGGCCTGGTTGAGATGGGCTATACGATTGCGTCGTTGCCCACTCTGATCGGCAGCGACAAGGCGTAGCGTGCCTATGCTGTAGTGATGGCCGGCCCGGTTCAGGTGAATGGCGACGTGCTGCGGCGAGATCGCCTTGTGGGCGAGCGAGAGTGGCACGTTGATCATGTAGCCGACATGGTTGAACAGCCGTATCGCCGAGGCGAAGCTGAAGAAGGCGACGAAGAAGTCAAGCAGCAGCAGGATCAGCTTGACAATCCATATCTCGCTGTGCACCGCACCCACCGTGTTGAGCGCGTGCCAGGAAGTCTCCAGCTGCGAGCCCTGCCCGCTCAGTGTCAGCGTCCCCATCACGAGCAGCACCGCGGTCGAGGCAAGGAAGGTCGCCGCCATCGTGGAGTTGCGCAGGGTCTGCACGGCGAGGATGTCCTTGTTGCCGGCCATGACGTTTTCCACCCAGGCCGTGCGCGCGATGGTGTTGACCGCCTGCACCGTGTAGGTCGGATCCCGCTTCAGCCGGTAGCGCAGGTAGGCGTGGTACGCCGCAAGCGCGAGCACGCTTGCAATGAAGCAGGCGATGTCCACCTTGGTCGAGCCCAGCCAGTCGGGGTATGTCATGGTGTCCTCAGCAATGATCCGGTGATGGATGGGTCATTGGCCTGCCCGCGCCTTCCCGCTCCAGGTGCGCGCGGCCTCGGCGTCGGCCTTCACCCCGAGCAATCCCTTCTCGTAGATGTGCGCGAGGGCCTGCATCGCCAGGCGGTGCCCGTTCTCCGCCGCCCGGGTCAGCCAGAACACCGCCTCCCGGTTGTCCTGCTCCACGCCCCAGGCACCCGTTTCGTAGCGCAGGCCCAGCTCGTACTGCGCCTCGGGATTGCCGGCGCGGGCCTTTTCCATCAGCGCCTCGCCGCCCTGGTACAAGTCGAGCACGCTGCGCCCGAGCTCGACGATGGCGTCAAGGAATTTGAGCGCATCGTCGTGGCCCTGCGCCGCGGCGCGCCCCAGCCAGGTCTTGCCCCGCTCCAGGTCTTGCGGCACGCCGTGCCCCTCGTGGTACATCTTGCCGAGCAGGAACTGCGCGTCGGCATTGCCCTGGTCGGCCGCCTTTCCCAGCCAGCGCTCGGCCTGCGCGTAGTCCCTGTCGACGCCCTCGCCGGCCAGGTACATCCTGCCCAGCTTGAGCTGGGCCTCCGCGTTGCCCTGAGCCGCCGCCAGTTCGCGCCAGTGGGCTGCGAGCTTCATATCCTTGGCCACGCCCGAGCCCTGCTCGCAGTAATCCCCCATCACGTACTGGGCGTAGGCATTGCCCTGGCGCGCGGCCCGCAGCATCCAGTAGGCGGACAGGTTCGCATCGCGCGGATAGCCGGCGTCGCCGTGCCGGTAGATCAGCCCGAGCAGGACCTGCGCACCATGGTTTCCCCGTTCGGCGGATTGCCGTATCACCGCCGCCTCGTCGGCCGTGACAGCCAGGCAGGCCAGCGGCACCACCGTCAGCACGACCGCAAGAATCCGCAGCAGGAACTTCGTCATTGTTCGCCGTTCTGCATCAGAAAAACGGCGACCATGGTCGCCGGGGTAGGCAGGAGGATGTAGCTGGAAACGCCGTTGGACATTTTTCCGGTGCCGGTGAGCACAGGCGGTTATTTTGCCTGTTTCTACCCCGGCTGTCGCGAAAGTTCCCCATCCATGGGTCAGGCCGCAGCAACGCGGTCGAAGGAGCGGGCGCGATAGAGCAGGCGGTGGCGCGTTTCGCTGTCCTTGAAGGCGGCGCGGTCGTGCAGGATGTTGTTGCACACCAGGCCCATGCCTGGCTCGAGACGGCCGCGGAAGATGTACGGCGAGCCGCTCGCCAGCAGCCGCTCCAGCGCTGCCACGGCGCCTTTCGTCGCGGCGTCGTCCTTCCATTCGATGCTCACCGTGCGCGCCGTGTAGCGCATGTGCAGATGGCCGTCGGGATGGACAGAGAACACCGGTCCGGACTGCGCGGATCGCGCCACGCTGCCGTCTTCCAGCCGCGGCGGAATGGTCATGGCATCCGGCGCCATGAAGGCGCGAATGAAGTCGGGGTTCTCGTCGCGCAGCAGGAGGTAGGCGATCTCGTGATCCATCAGCTGGTTTCCGCCGCCGCTCTCGGCGCTCTGCACGCAATGCAGGACCATGCCGTGGATCTGCCGGTCGAGGGCGTTGTAGTAGCCGTCGGTGTGCCACTTGATGCCGCGGTCGGTGTAGGGGATGAATTCGGTGCGCGTCCCCGCCGGCGCCACGGCCAGCGGCGAGATGCCGTCGTCGTCGGCCAGCATGTTGGCATCGAGCCGCACGAGGCCGAGCTGGCGGCCGAGCTGCCGGGGGATTTCCTTGTCCGGATCATCGCCGCTGCGCGAGGCATAGAGTGCCATGTTCGCCGCCGAGCAGCGGGCGAGCAGGGCGCTCCGCTCCAACTCGGTGAGCGAGCGCGGGTCGTCTATTTCGACGACGAGATCGCCGAGCGAGCGCGGATGGCCGGCCAGCTTGCGCTCGCGCCAGGCGGCGTAGGCCGATGGATTGCCGAGGTCGAAATGCGCCGTCATCGATCCGTTCCGGCAAACAATCCCGCCAGCGTCCTCCCGATCGCCTTGACGCCTTCAGGCGCCTCGATTTCCATGACCTGGTCGTACACCCAGGTCTTGTCCTTCTCCGGCATGCCCTCGCGCACGCGCGCGGCGAAGCAGCGGCGGAAGCCGAAATCGGGGCCGTCGGCGCCGTAGCCGAATTCCGCGTAGTCGGTGCCGGCCTGGTTGAAGAGATCGAGGAAGTGGCTGCGGCACTCGCCGGGGACCGGGGCTTCGAGGAGCATGTCGGCATTTTCTTCTATTGCATCCGCCATGCGCAGGGCCAGCGCCGTGGTGAACTCGCCGCGCCTGCCGGTTTCCAGCTTGCCGAAGGCAACGCGATCGGCAATGTGGGCGTAGAACGCCATGGACTCGCAGACGAAATCGAAATAGGGCCGGCCGAGATCGATGTCGAACTTCGCCTCGCGCATGCGCTTGATCGAATCGATCGAAAGCTTCCATGCCAGCATGGCCGCCACGCTGGCCAGCGTTGCCATGCTGCGCTCGCGCCCGCCGGCGTGGAACTTGCTGCGGATCCGGATTGCCATCTATCGCGCTCTCAATGCTCGCCTTTTGTCCGCAGCACGCCGGCCAGGCGGTTGCCCTGCTTCTGCGGCCCGCCCTTCGGAAAGATCTCGTGCAGAGAATGGTTGCTGCCGCGCTCCGAACCCCACTTGCCGGTGAAGTGCGCGATCATCGCTCTCACCTGCGGCTGCACGCGGTGCTCATGGTAGTAGTCGCGGATGAAGTTGATTACCTGCCAGTGCTCATCGGTCAGCTCCAATTCCTCTTCCCTGGCCAGGACGCGAGCGAATTCCTCCGACCAGTCGTCAAGGTTGATGAGATAGCCTTCGGAATCGACAAGAACCTCGCGGCCGTTCACGAGGATGGCCCTTGCCGGAGTGTCCCTGTAGGCGTCGCCCATGTCCGTCGCTCAGTAGCCGCCCTTGCCGTAGGGCTGCGGCAGGCCGCCGACCTTGCAGCCCTGCTTGGCCGGGCCGGTGGGGAAAAGGTCGTACAGCGCCTTGCTGTCGCAGCCGGGCAGGATC
>PNJM01000144.1 GCA_013821865.1 Rhodocyclaceae bacterium | reverse complement strand
GCAGACGATCCCACGCTGGAGAGCATGGCCGGCGGCGCCGGATCGGGCATTTCCAAGGGCGGCATGATCACCAAGATACGCGCCGCGCAGCGGGCCGCGCGCAGCGGCGCCCACACCCTCATCGCCAGCGGGCGCGAGGCGGATGTGCTGCTGCGCCTGGCCCGGGGCGAGGCGCTCGGCACCCTGCTCTTCGCCTCGGCCACTCCGCTCGCCGCGCGCAAGCAGTGGCTGGCCGACCACCTGCAGCTGGCCGGCAGCCTGATCCTCGACGAAGGCGCGGTGAAGGCCCTGGAATCCGGCAAGAGCCTGCTGCCGGTGGGCGTCACGCGGGTGGAAGGGGAGTTCGAGCGCGGCGCGGCCGTCGCCTGCCGCACGCCCGACGGCCGCGAGATAGCACGCGGCCTCTGCAACTACTCAAGCTCGGAGGCGCGCCGCATTGTCCGCAGCGCCAGTCACGAAATCGAAGCCATCCTCGGCTACATCGACGAACCGGAAATGATTCACCGGGACAACATGGTATTGCGCTGAGGCGCAATACCATGTTGCGGCGGTGGCTAGCGGCCGAACAGCCGCCCCAACTCCACTCCCGGATCGGGCACTCGCATGAAGGCCTCGCCGACCAGGAAGGCATTCACGCCGTTCTGCCGCATCAGGTCGACGTCTTTGGTCTTGACGATGCCGCTCTCGGTAACGACGATGCGGCCGGCCGGAATGCGCGCGAGCTGTCCGAGCGTGGTATCGAGCGACACTTCGAACGTGCGCAGGTTACGGTTGTTGATGCCGATGAGCGGGGTTTGCAGTTGCAGGGCAAGGTCGAGTTCGGCGGCGTTGTGAACCTCGACCAGCACGGTCATGCCGAGGGTGCGGGCGAGGGATTCCAGTTCGCGCATGCGGGCAACCGCCGCCCTCTCCCCCGCCCTTTCCCCGCCGGGGAGAGGGGGTAGGAATGCGGCGACGATGAGCAGGATGCAGTCGGCGCCCATCGCCCGCGCCTCGTGGACCTGCCAGGCATCGACCATGAAATCCTTGCGCAGCACCGGCAGATCGCAGGCGGCTCGCGCGGCAACGAGGTATTCCGGCGCACCCTGGAAAAACTGACGGTCAGTCAGCACTGACAAGCAGGCAGCGCCATGGGCGGCGTAGGAGGCGGCAATCTCAGCCGGCCGGAAATCCGCGCGCAGCACGCCTTTCGACGGGCTGGCCTTCTTGATCTCGGCAATCACCGCCGGCTTGCCGATGGCGAGCCTGGCGCGGATGGCGCCGACAAAATCCCGCGCCGGGGGCTGGGCTTCCGCCTCGGCGCGCACGGCGGCGAGCGGTTTTTGCGATTGCGCCGCGGCGATTTCCTCGTGCTTTACTGCAAGAATCTTCTGCAGGATGTCGCTCATTTGCACTTCTGGGTAAATGCTACGAACTCGTCGAGCTTCGCCCGCGCAGCGCCGCTGGCGATTGCCTCGCGCGCCCGGGCGATGCCGTCGGCGACCGTGTCGGCGATATTCGCCGTGTAAAGCGCGGCGCCGGCGTTCAGGGTGACGATCTCGCGCGGCGTGCCGGGGGTGTTGGACAGCGCCTCCAGCACCATCTCTTTCGATTCGGTGGCGTCGGCGACGCGCAGGCCGCGGTTGGACACCATCTGCAGGCCGTAGTCCTCGGGATGGATCTCGTACTCGACGATCTCGCCGTTCTTCAGCTCGCCGACCATGGTCGCCGCGCCGAGCGATATCTCGTCCATGCCGTCCTTGCCCCAGACCACCATGACGTGGTCGGCGCCCAGCTCGCGCATGACGCGCACCTGGATGCCGACCAGATCGGGATGGAACACGCCCATCAGGGTGTTGGGCGCGCCGGCCGGGTTGGTGAGCGGGCCGAGGATGTTGAAAATGGTGCGCACGCCCATTTCGCGGCGGACCGGCGCGACGTTCTTCATGGCCGGGTGGTGGTTGGGGGCGAACATGAAGCCCATGCCGGTGGCCTGGATGCACTCGGCCACCTGCGGCGCCTGCAGGTCGATTCGCGCGCCCAGCACTTCCAGCACGTCGGCCGAGCCGGACTTGGAGGACACGCTGCGGTTGCCGTGCTTGGCCACTGTGGCACCCGCCGCCGCCGCGACGAAGGCGGAGGCGGTGGAGATGTTGAAGGTGTGGGCCGAATCGCCGCCGGTGCCGACGACATCGACGAAGTGCGCGTTGTGCGGCACTTCGACGCGGGTGCACAGCTCGCGCATCACCTTGGCCGCAGCGGAAATCTCGCCGATCGTTTCCTTCTTGACGCGCAGGCCGGTGAGAATGGCCGCCACCATCAGCGGCGTGATCTCTCCGCCCATGATCTGCCGCATGAGGTGCAGCATCTCGTCGTGGAAAATCTCGCGGTGCTCGATGGTGCGTTGCAGAGCTTCCTGGGGAGTGATCATCGTCCTTGCTCCAAAAAGTTCTCCAACAGGCGGTGGCCATGTTCGGTGCGGATGGATTCGGGGTGGAACTGCACGCCTTCCACGGCGACTTCGCGGTGGCGCACACCCATGATCTCGCCGTCCTGCGTCCACGCCGTCACTTCCAGGCAGGCCGGCAGGGAGGCGCGCTCGATGGCGAGCGAGTGGTAGCGCGTGGCGGTGAAGGGGTTGGGCAGGCCGCGGAAGACGCCCGTGCCGGCGTGATGCACCGGCGAGATCTTTCCGTGCATGAGCTGGCGGGCGTGCACGATTTTTCCGCCGAAGGCCGCGCCGATGCTCTGATGGCCGAGGCAGACGCCGAGCAGGGGCACCTTCCCGGCAAAGGCGCGGATCGCCGGCACCGAGATGCCGGCCTCGGCGGGCGAGCACGGGCCGGGCGAGACGACGATGCGCGCCGGCGCGAGCCGCGCGATCTCGTCCAGCGTGATCTCGTCGTTGCGGAAGACGCGCACTTCCTCGCCCAGTTCGCTGAAATACTGCACCAGGTTGTAGGTGAAGGAGTCGTAGTTATCGATCATCAGCAGCATGGCGCCTCCTCAACTCAGCCGGGTGTCGAGGCCCGATTCGGCCATCTCGGCTGCCCGCAGCAGGGCGCGCGCCTTGTTCTGCGTCTCCTGCCATTCGGAGGCCGGATCGGAATCGGCGACGATGCCGGCGCCGGCCTGGACGTGCAGCTGGCCATCCTTGACCAGCGCGGTGCGGATGGCGATGGCCAAGTCCATGTCGCCATGGAAACCGAGATAGCCGACGGCGCCGGCGTAGATGCCTCGCTTGACCGGCTCCAGCTCGTCGATGATCTCCATCGCCCGCACCTTGGGCGCGCCCGACACGGTGCCGGCCGGGAAGGTGGCGCGCAGCACGGCGAGCGCATCCAGCCCGGGCTTCAACTGCCCCTCGACGCTGGAGACGATGTGCATCACGTGGGAGTAGCGCTCGATGACGAACTGCTCGGTCACCTTCACGCTGCCGGTCCGGGCGACGCGGCCAACGTCGTTGCGGCCGAGATCGAGCAGCATGAGGTGCTCGGCGCGCTCCTTCTCGTCGGCAAGCAGTTCGTCCGCAAGGGCAGCATCCTCCTCGGCCGTCCGCCCGCGCTTGCGCGTGCCGGCGATGGGGCGCAAGGTGACCGTGTCGTTTTCCAGCCGCACCAGGATCTCAGGCGAGGCGCCGACGACGTGGAAGTCCTCGAAGTCGAAGTAGAACATATAGGGCGAGGGATTCAGCGTGCGCAGCGCCCGGTAGAGCGCCAGCGGCGTGGCGGCGAAAGGCTTGGAGAGGCGCTGCGACAGCACGACCTGCATGATGTCGCCATCCACGATGTATTCCTTGGCGCGCGCCACGGCCTGCTTGAACGGCTCCTCGCCGAAGCCCGAGGCCGCTTCCTGCGGCGGGGCGGGCCGCTCGACGGGGATCGCCACCGGCTCGCGCAATTTGGCGAGCAGTTCCCTGAGCCGTTCCTGCGCCCGCTTGAAGGCCCCCGGCACGCCCGGCTCGGCATACACCACCAGCGTCAGCTTGCCGGAGAGGTTGTCGACGACGGCGATTTCCTCGGAAAGCAGAAGCAGGATGTCGGGCGTACCGATGTCGTCCGGCTTGCCTGTCTTTGCCAGCTTCGGCTCGATGTAGCGCACCGTGTCGTAACCGAAGCTGCCGACCAGGCCGCCGCAGAAGCGCGGCAATCCTTCGCGCGGCGCCAGCCTGAAGCGACCCATGTATTCGCCGATAAAGGCAAGCGGGTCGCAGTCGGAGCATTGCTCGGCGATGCGGTTGCCGGTGAGCACCATGACGTTGCGACCGTAGGCGGCGATGCGCGTCGGCGCGGACAGGCCGATGAACGAGTAGCGGCCGAAGCGCTCCCCTCCCTGCACCGATTCGAGCAGGTAGGTATAGGAGCGGTCGGCCAGCTTGAGGTAGATCGACAGCGGGGTGTCGAGGTCGGCGAAGGTATCCAGGGTCACCGGGATGCGGTTATAGCCCTGGGCGGCCAGCTGATTGAATTCGGCTTCGGTCATCATGACTCCACAAAACACTGTACAACGAAGAGGACGCAGGCCAAGTCCTTCGACAAGCTCAGGACAGGATCTGCCGGGGCACCTCAGTGCCAGGCATGCCAGGGTCGCCAGGGCCAAGCCTCCCCGCCGACGGCGTACTTCCTCACGAGTTTCAGGTTTTTGTGGATCACAACATGTGTTTCGACTTCAGACCGGAACGAGGCGGCGCGCCGCCTCTTCAAGGCTGGCAACTATAGCATCACAGCCCAGATCGCGCACGTCCTCGCCTTCGCTGTAGCCATAGGGCACGCAGAACACCGGGCAGCCGGCGGCACGGGCGCCGGCGACATCGTTGCGCGAATCGCCGATGACGAGTGCTTCGCCCGGCTCGATGCCGAAGTTCGCGCAAATGTGCAGGAAAGGCAGCGGATGCGGTTTCTTCTGCGACAGGGTGTCGCCGCTCACGATCATGTCGAGATAGCGCGCCAGGCCCATGATTTCGAGCAGCGGCTCGGTGAAGGCGGCGGCCTTGTTGGTGACGCAGGCAAGCTTCAGGCCGGCGCGGCGCATGGCTTCGACGCCCTCCCTCACGCCGGGATAGATGCGCGTATGGCGGCCATTCACGGCCGCGTAGTGCCGCTTGAATACCGCGAGCGCCGCCCGGGCATCGGGCGCGGCGGACTCGCCGGGGTAGCCAAGACAGCGGCCGACGAGGTTGGGGATGCCCTTGCCGATGAAATCCCGGATGGTTACAAGCGAGTGCCCGGGGCGGCCCAGTTCCGCGAGCATGGCATTGGCTGCGGAGGCCAAGTCGGGCGCGGTATCGAGCAGCGTGCCGTCGAGATCGAAGAGAACGGCTTTGACGGTCACCAAAGGCGCTAGCCCTTCGCCAGTTCGGCGCGCAGGGCGCCGATCACCGTGTCGTAGCGGTGCGGGTCGGTGTCCTTGCCGGCGCCATAGACGGCAGAGCCGGCGACGAAGGTGTCGGCGCCGGCGCGGGCGATCTCGGCGATGTTGTCCACCTTGACGCCGCCATCCACCTCCAGCCGGATGTCGCCTCCCGAAGCATCGATGCGCTTGCGCACGGCGCGCAGCTTGTTGAGCGTCTCGGGGATGAACTTCTGGCCGCCGAAGCCGGGGTTCACCGACATGAGCAGGATGACGTCCAGCTTGTCCATGACGTGATCGAGGTAGTGCAGCGGCGTGCCGGGGTTGAACACCAGCCCGGCCCGGCAGCCGCTTTCCTTGATCAGGGCGAGGGAGCGGTCGATATGCTCGGAGGCCTCGGGGTGGAAGGTAATGATGTTGGCGCCGGCCTTGGCGAAGTCGGGAATGATGCGATCCACCGGTTTCACCATGAGATGCACGTCGATCGGCGCTTCCGTGACCGGCCGGATCGCCTCGCACACCAGCGGACCGATGGTCAGGTTCGGCACGTAGTGGTTGTCCATTACGTCGAAGTGGATCCAGTCGGCGCCGGCCGCGATGACGTTGGCCACTTCCTCGCCCAGCTTGGCGAAGTTGGCGGACAGGATGCTCGGTGCGATTCGGAATGTCATGATATTTACCCTCGGTCAGCGCAGGAATTCTAAACGCTTTTCGCTCCATCGCCGGCCAAAAATAATTATGGCAACCATAAGAGGGCCTCTCCCGTGCCCACACGGCTGATCAGGGCTCTGGTTGCCTCTCAGGGCAAAATCCGGTCAAATAGGTAAATGGCCGAAAGCAAAAAATACGAGATCAGTGTCACGACGGAAACGCAGTACCTTTCCGACCAGTCGGATCCGCCGAGCGGGCGCTACGTCTTCGCCTACAACATCACCATCCGCAACACCGGCAACATCCCCGCCCAGCTCATATCCCGCCATTGGATCATCACCGATGCCGAGTCGCACGTGCAGGAAGTGCGCGGCCTCGGCGTGGTCGGCCACCAGCCCCTGCTCAAGCCGGGCGAGAGCTTCGAATACACCAGCGGCTGCGCCCTGACCACGCCGGTGGGCACCATGCGCGGCGCCTACCAGATGGTCGCCGAGGACGGCACGCAGTTCGAGGCGCCGATCGCGGAATTCACGCTGGCGATACCGAGGGTGCTGCATTAGTAGTTTCGCGTTCCGGGTTTCGAGCTAGCTCCTGTAATCCGCGTTGATTTTCACGTAGTCGTAGGAAAAATCGCAGGTCCATACGGTCGCCTGCGCCTTGCCGCGCGCCAGATCGACGCGCACCGTGATCTCCTCCTGTTTCATGATCCGGGCGCCGTCTTCCTCGCGGTAGCTCGCCGCCCGTCCTCCGTTCTCGGAGACCAGGACATCATCGAGCCACAACTTCACGCACGTGACATCGAGGTCGCCGATGCCGGCATTGCCGATGGCCGCCAGAATGCGGCCGAGGTTGGGGTCGGAGGCGAAGAAGGCCGTCTTGACCAGCGGCGAGTGGGCAATGGAGTAGCCGACGGCCTTGCACTCCGCCATGTCGCGCCCGCCTTCCACACGG
>PNJM01000143.1 GCA_013821865.1 Rhodocyclaceae bacterium | reverse complement strand
GATGGCAACGATATTGCCGTCCTGCACGCGCACGATGCTGTCGGTCTCATTCACGTTGCTCGATGCGAGCGGGAGAGTGAACTTGCCCAGGGTGCCGAGGTCGAGCATCTTCTGCTTGTCGGTCACCGTGCTGATGGAGGGATGAATGTGCAGGATGACATTGTTGTCGCCGTCGATCTGCGGCGTCACGTCCAGCGCGATGCCGGAAAAGAACGGCTGCACCGTGATGCTGGGCGTGCTGGTCGTGCCAATCGTGGTCGTGTTGGTGGTAGTCGAGATGTTGGTGACGAAGAATTCGTCGGTGCCGACCTTCAGCATCGCTTTCTGGTTGTTTATCGTGGCAATGCGCGGGCTGGAAAGCACCTGCACGTTGCCCTGTGTCTCCAGGAAACTCAGCAATGCGGCAAAGTGGCCGGTCTGCAATGCCAGGCCGAATACGCCGGCCCCCAGGGCAGTGCCGCCGACGAGAGCCTCCCCGGGCAGAGCGCTCAATGTCGGGTTTACGAAAGTCAAGGTGTTGTCGCTCAGACTGCCTGAAAAGGACGCGGAGCCGGCCCCGATCGCCCCGTTGGGCTGCAGCGCCGTCCCCGGATTCAGCATGCCGACGCTCGTGCGGACGTTGCCGCGATTGAATGCGCTCCAGTTGACGCCGCTCTGGAAGCCGTCCTTGAGTTCCACCTCGATGATCTTCGCCTCGATCATCACCTGCCGTTCGACCACAAGCTGGGTGGCGCGCAGGAAGTTCTCCACCGCGCGCAGATCGGACGGGAAGGCACGCACGACGATCACGCCGGACATCGGATTGAGGATAATCTGGCGGCCGGCCTCGCTGCCGACGATGGTGCGGAGGGCATTGCCGAGATCGGTCCAGAAATCCGCGTCGTTGGATGTGAATATCCGGCTGCTGTCCTGCGTGCGCCCTCCGGTGCCCGAGCCGCCCGTGCCGGTGGTCGGTATCGCCGTTGTCGTGGCGCCGGTCGTCGTTCCCGTGGCACCGGTCTGCGCGGTCGAAATCGAGCCGGACGTCACGCGCGTGTCGGTCTGCCCCTGGCGCCGGCCGGCAAGATAGTTGATCTGGAAGACGCGCGACTGCAGCGCCAGCGGCTGAATGAAGATGCGCGCCCCCTGCAGCTTGTATTCGTAGCCGTAGAGCTCGCGGATGGTATCGAGCGCCTCGCGCACCGTCACGTCCTTGAGATTGACCGTTACCGTGCCCGACACCTCGGGATGAACCAGCATGCTGTAGCGCGTGCCCGACACCACCGCCATGAACACCTGGTTCGCCGGAGCGTTGTTCACCACCAGGTCGAAGCGCGGCTCGGCGGCGGCCGCCTTCGGCAACTCCGCCTGCAGCGGCGGCAGGAGCGCCTTGTCCACGGCATCGGGCCGTCCTGTCCCGGAGCGGGCGGCGCTGGCTTGCTTCAATTCGCCGGTGATGCTGTCAAAAACCGTTCCCGGCTTCGTTTGCGACGTCGAGCAGGCCGCGAGCATCAGCGCGATGACAAGCGCGAACAGAGCATTCGATTTTTTCATTTTTTGGAACATCCACGCCAAGCCAATCATGGCCCCCCCTCCCGGGTCGCCTTGTTCTTGCGCAAGTCGGGTCTCATGCGTTTTTCCACCTCGGGCACCATCTTCAGGACCTGCTCTCCTGCGGGTCCCTTCAGGATGACTTCGGACTCGCTTATCCCCACAACCCGCAACTCGCCGTACTTCCCGCCCAGTTCGACCCGCTCGCCGTTGATGACGGCCGCGGGCTTGCCGCGCCTCGGCAGGATCACCGACTGCAGCATGGCGCCGCCGTAGCCTTCCGGCATCGCCGCCTGCCCGGAAGCCCAGCCCGCAGGCGGCCTTGTCGGATCGGGCAGCGCTTCCTGAGCCCAGGCCTCTGCCGCCGGCATTGCCAGGGCAATCATGAAAAGGACAATATGCTTCATACCACCAGCCATGCCTTGTCCAGGCTCAAAGTGTACACCGTAAGGCTCAAGGTCGTTTTCGGGTATTCATCCACTTTCAGGCGCACCTCGCTCCAGAACATCTGCTGCGGCAGCTGCTCCAGCTGGGACAGATAAACCAGCAACTCGCCATAGCTTCCCTGCACGGTGATCTCGACGCCATGCTTGAAGATGCTCGCCTCGGTTCCGCCGGGATCGGGACGCGCTGCCGATTCGCCCTTGGCGCTCGCGTCCGGCTTTCCGTCCTTGCGCTCCACCAGGGTACTGACGGGAAGGGTGCGCAAGGCCACCAGCTTCAGGCCACGGTTGTGCCTGAGGATGTCTTCCAGCAGCGCCGCGACCTTGTCCGGCGCCACCAGCGTTTTTTCCATGCCCTTCAATCGCGCATCGATGGCGGCGATCTCATTCCTCGCCTGGGCCAGCGCCGCACGGTTGCCGGCATCCGGATCTTTCAGGCGCGGCTGCAGCGCGGCGATCTGACCCTGGATCGCCCCCAGTTCCGCGCTCTGCCGATCGATCTGCTGTCGGTGGTTCTTCTGTTTGGCAAGCAGCGGCTCGACAAAAACCGACTCGCCCAGCAGCACGATCAGGGCCAGCGCGGCGATCGCGACCAGCGCACGTTCGCGCAGGCTCATCGCATCGAATTTGGCCGAATGCTTCTCCCACAGCTGCTTCATCCCACGGGGATTGCCTTTGGTCATGGCTTGCGCTCCGCAGCGTGCCCGGTCGACATGAGGCTGAACTCGATGAAACGCGGTGCCGGTTTCGCCGGATCGGCCGCAGCCTTGGCTGCCGGGTCCCCGGCGGGGCTGCTCATGTCAAGGGCGGCGAAGCTCCGGCCATTGAGGGCCTTTTCGCCGTTCAAACGCCGTATGTACGCAGGCACGGATTCGGGACTCACGGTACGGCCGCGGATCTCCATTTCGCTTCCGCCCGCCGATATGGTGAAGCCGGTCAGCCACAGGCCGTTCACCGATTGGCGGGCGAACGCCCGCATGCATTCGGAGAAACTCTCGGTCTTGCCAATCGCGCCGCTTTGCAAGGTGCCGATGATCTCCTTGCGCACCGCGAGCATCTGCTCGGCCTGTGCAAGATCCTTTGCTAGGCGGGCATCCGGCTTGAGCTCGACCAGCTGCTTGGAAAGCGCCGCGAATTGCGACTGGTCGTTCTTCAGCCTCGCCTCGATGTCGCGCGCCTCGCTCGCCAGCTGGTCGGCACGCTGCGCCGCGAAGATCACGAATGTAGCCAGGGCAACCAGAACGATTGCACAAGCAACGGCTGCATTTCTCGCCGTCAGGAGATCGCGCTTCGTCCGCAGGGCGGGATTGAAGAGGTTGATCTGCTGGGTCACTGCCCTGCCCCCTCGTCCCGCAGCGCAATGCCGATCGTATGCAGGCACTGGGCCTGGCGCGCCGCGTTTCTCAACTCCGGCACGGCGGGGAAGTCCATCACCCTGGCGAGATCGAGGGATTCCATCGGCACATACAGATTGCCGCCGAGGTATTCGATCAGGCCCGGCACCTCGGCGACCGGCGCCACCACCAGCTTGGCCAGCGGGATGAAGCTGAATTGACGGTCGAAATGATCCAGCGAACGCTGCAGTTCGAGACCGATGCGCTCGAACAGCTGCCGGCGGCGTTCCCCATCCGCTTCGGCCATTTGCGAAGCCGTGATCTCGATGCGCCGCGCCAGATAGAGTTCGCCCTTGAAAGTGAAGGTAAGCAGGCCGCCGTTCTCGTCGAACGAGAGCAGGGCCAGCCCGCGGTTTTCCACTTCGTACAGCGCCGCGATGTTGCGTTGCGCCGTCTCCTGGATGTCGATCGCCTCGAGCGGAACCTTGGCGTCCTCGAACATCTGCATGCGGGGCCCGATCAGCGCGTTGTTCGCCGCCACGACAAACACCTGGCGCGACTTGCCGGCGCCCTCCCCCGGAACGTTGAGCACGTCGATCGTCGCCGCGGTAGGCGGGTAGTCGAGCATGTCCTTGATGCGCCAGCGCACGGCCTCCCTGATCTCGTCGGGGGGCACGGCTGGCGCCTCGATTTGCAGCATCTGGTACTCGGCCGGACGGAGAAGCGTGGCGCAGCGGTGATTCCCCAGGCGCAGGCTCTTGCGCAGCCGCGCCAGCGACTCCTTGTCGCCGCCCTCCTTGCGATAGGAGTCGAGCATGGCGACTTCCGGGCGGCCGTCGCCATTGCGCTTCACGCGCGCAATATCGATGCGTTCGGGGTACAGGCTGATCGCCATCCACCCTTTGCTATTTTGTCCGCCCGGCAGGAAGGCCTTCATTCGTTGAAACGTCAATAATAACTTGCTTGAGATAAAGGAGATAATACATTATTACAACAGGGGAATTTGTGATTTAGTGCCAATTTCGCCCCTTTCAGTAGTTTTCCCGCATGAATATGAATTCGTTGGCGTTCTTGTAGATGTCGAAAGTGGCCCTTGCCGTCGGATCCTGGTTGTAGGTAGCGCTCGTCCACGCGCCTTGCAGCCATGGTCTGTTCGCCGTGGTGGCCGCCGGACCCGGCCCGGCACCGATGCCTGTACAGGTATTGCCGCTGGCCGCCGCGCCAAGGTTCAAACGCAGATCGACCCAACCATTGTTGCCGGCCCCAGGCTTGAGAAGTTTCAGCGCCGCGGGGCTGCCGCCAGCCATGCTCACCGCAGTCTCGCAGGCGGAAAGGTTGTTGCCGGCACCGCCAAAGGTCAGGGCAACGTCGCTGGCAGTCAAGGCTGTACAGGTGTCGGTGGTGTTGCTGACGAAGCCGCCGCTCGCGGCGTTCCAGTACTGCAGGGCCAGCCCAACCGGCAGATCGAGCAACGCCGATCCGCTCGCATTGCTCAATCGCGCCCGGCCGAAGCGCACACTGCCGGTCAGTCCCAAAGCCACTGCGGTACACGAAGCGGGCAAACAACTGCCGCTGCTGACCGGATTCATATCCGCGCCGGTCAGAGCGACGCCATCGGCATCGACGATCTGCAGGCCTAACTGCAGGCTGTCGTAGGGGCCGTCCGGCGTGGCCGGCGCCGTGTTACGGCCAAAGGCGGCAGCGCTGGTATTCACCGCATACTGGCCGCTCGCCCATGAGACCGCCGGGCCGCCGGTCACGCGAGAGCCGAGATTGACGCCATTGTCGGCGTTTTCCGCAACGATGCCGACTGCCCCCGGCGCGTAACCCGCGGCAGTGTAGTTGGCAGTCACGGCATTCGAGGCATTTTCCGCCGTCAAGGTGTACTTCACTTGGGCGAACGGTTGCCCCATGTAGGTCAGGCGCGATCCGCCCGTGGTACACGCCGGCGTGAAAATGCTGCCGGCCTGGAGGCTGAAGTGGTCCGGCACAAAGCGGCCGACACTGATGGTCGCCGAGGTCACGTAGCGCTCGGCAGTGGTCGAGTCCGACGCATCCACGCTGGCGAACGTCTGATCCACCAGTTGCAGACTGAAGGAGCCGGTTTCCGAGTAACTTGCCGTGGTCGAATTGATCTGTCCGGCCACCGCGGCGGAACCTGCCGTGAAGACGCCGAAGCTGCTGGTGCAGCCGGTGCCGACACAGGCGGAGAGCGCTGTCGCGGGCGTGCCGGTGTAGTTGTTTGTCACGGCCGGAGTGGCCTGCGCGTTCATCGCATCCGCCCGCAGCGTAAACGGCCGTCCCGCCTTGTGTACGTTGCCGCCCGGAGCGGCCGTGTTGTTGAGCGTGCGGCCGGTGCCCGCCGTCTGCCAGTCGCTGTCGGTGATGGTGAAATTGGCGAAGACGGAAGGCCGGATGGCGAAATTGTCGGTCGAGCAGCCGATTGCCGTCGGCATACCGGTGGCCGGATAGGAAATCCTCACGCGCACGTCCTGCCAGGCGTTGTTCTCGGTAAAGGCCGCCGTCTTGCGGCCGTTGTCGCCCGCGACGAAAACGGGGTTGGTGGACAGCGTCTGGATCACCGTCCAGGTACTGCGGCAGCCGCTGGCATCCAGCACGCCGCTGTTGTTGCTGGCGTTCAGCAGCTCCACCTTCACCGCCCCGGTGAAGGTGGTGAGAATTGCCGTCTTGGCGGTGTTGAGCGCGACCAGATCGAGGTTGAAAACGCTGCCCGCCACCTTTGTTTTGATCACGCCCGTGATCGCCCCGGCTGGAGTGGTGGTCTCGTAGGCATTGAAGCCGCCGGGCAGGCTGGGCAGGTTCGCCTGGGGGGCACCGAGTCCCGCCGCGACCACGCTCCATTCGACATCGTCGATATGCGTCCAGGACTTGTAGGAAGTCGCATGCGTCGAGGTAATCTGCAGCGTGATGGTCTGCCCCGCATAGGTCGCCAGGCTGAAGGTCCGGGTAAACCACGGCTGCGACCCTGCCGCCAGGGTCATGCCCGAACGGTGGTTGCCGTTGGTGTCCATATCCCAGTAGTTGTAGCGGCCGTAGCCGGAGCGATTGTTCGCGATCTGCCCCGTGCCCTTGTTCGGAGCGAAAGGATAGGTGACGTAATTGCCCGCGGTCGGGCCGACGATCTCGGTGGTCGTCGCACCCACCAGCCGAATCCGCAGAAAGTCCCACTGCGTCGCCGCATTGTCCGAACTGTCCCATCCCTCCGGCCGGTAGCGCACGACGATATTGCCGGGACTGGCGGCGGGCACCGCGATGGTTCTCGACAGGGTTACCGCCGGAGCGCCATTGGCCGCTTCGTTGTTGGTACGCGCACCGACGAGGTAGGAGAAGCTCCCGGTAAATGGCGTTCCGTCCGTCGTCACCGGGCTGGGCGTACCGCCGGCATCGGTGGCGATGCTCGGGCTTTCGCCGGGCCGCACCTGCGCGTCGAAATTCGCGTTGGTCTTGGTTGCCGTCCACCCGGCTGGATTCTGCGTCCCCGCCGCGCCACGCTCGAAGTTGCCGTTGATCGGCGCCTGCGGATTCGCCGCCTTGGGTCCGTTGGCGACGACGTCGAAGTACAGGTAATAGGTCGACGCCCCCGCGTCCTGCAGGATGAAGCG